>JASUSC010000002.1 GCA_030446285.1 Eubacteriales bacterium
TGGGCGGCCACCATACCGTGGATGTCGTCGGGAGTGGTCTCGGTGCTGACCAGAATTACTTTCTCCCCTTCATTGCCCATCTTCTCGGCCAGGTCAGCATCAAAAACTACCTTTCCGCATGCCGCACCGGGAGAAGCGGGCAGTCCCTTGCAGAGAACTTCAATTTTGGCGTTCGGGTCAATACGGCGGTGGAGGAGCTGGTCCAGTTGCGCGGGCTCTACCCGCAAAATGGCCGTTTCCTTATCGATGAGCCCCTCCTTCACCATGTCTACGGCAATCTTGATAGCCGCTTGAGCCGTCCGCTTACCGTTCCGGGTCTGGAGTATGTACAGCTTGCCGCGTTCAATGGTAAACTCGATGTCCTGCATATCTTTGTAGTGGCGCTCCAAAAGTTCGCAGACCTCTTCAAACTGCCGGTAAATGTCGGGCATTTCCTCTTTCAGCTTGGAAATGGGAGAAGGTGTACGGATACCCGCCACTACGTCCTCGCCCTGGGCATTGATGAGGTACTCGCCGTAAATAACCTTCTCGCCCGTAGAGGGGTTGCGGGTGAAAGCTACGCCGGTACCGCAGTCGTTACCCATGTTGCCAAAGACCATGGCCTGGATGTTAACTGCCGTACCTAAATGATCGGGAATGTTGTTGAGACGGCGGTAAACAATAGCCCGCTGGTTGTTCCAGGAGTTGAAGACCGCTTTGACCGCCATGAGGAGCTGCTCCATGGGATCCTGCGGGAAAGGCTTGCCGGTTTCGCGCTGCACCAGTTCCTTGTAACGGTCCACCACTTCCCGCAGAGCAGCAGCGTCCAGATCGGTGTCCAGCTGGGCCCCAACCTTTTCTTTTACCGACTCTAAGATGTTCTCGAACTTGTAGTGGTCAATGCCCAGCACTACATCGCCAAACATCTGAATGAAACGGCGGTAGCAGTCCATTACCCAGCGCTCGTTGCCGGAGTTCTTAATCAGCCCAGCCGCCGTTTCATCGTTGAGTCCCAGGTTGAGGATGGTATCCATCATCCCGGGCATGGAGAACATGGCGCCCGAACGCACGGAGAAGAGCAGGGGATTCTCCGGCGAGCCGAATTTCTTGCCCATCTTCTCCTCTACAGCAGCTAATTTTTCCTTAATTTCCTCAACCAGCCCTTCCGGCAGCTCTTTACCGCGGGCGTAGTACTCGTTGCAGGCCTCGGTGGTAATGGTCATACCGAATGGCACAGGCAGACCGATGTTGGTCATCTCTGCCAGGTTGGCGCCTTTACCTCCCAGCAAGGCCCGCATATCAGCCCGGCCCTCGTTAAACAGGTACACGTACTTCTTCTTGCTCATTATCCATCCCCCTTGTTTATAATTTCCAGCACAATGCTGGCTGTCTCCTCCACGGCCCGGTTGGTAACGTCAATGATAGGACAACCTATGCGCCGCATTATGCTTTCAGCGTAATCCAATTCCTTGATTATCCTCTCCATGCTGGCATATTCGGCTCCTGATTTCAGATCCAAGGTTTTCAGCCGCTGGGTGCGGATCTCGTTCAACTGCTGGGGGCTGATGGTAAGGCCGATAACTTTTCGCGGTGGAAGCTGGAATAGCTCCTGCGGAGGCTCCACTTCCGGCACCAGCGGCACGTTGGCCGCTTTCACCTTCTTGTGAGCCAGGTACATGCAGAGGGGTGTCTTGGAAGTGCGGGAAACACCGATGATAACCACGTCGGCCTGGAGAATCCCCCGCGGTTCCTTGCCGTCGTCATATTTTACGGCAAACTCCACCGCTTCCATCTTGTGAAAATATTCTTCGTCCAGCTTGTGCAGCAACCCCGGCTTGAGTTTGGGTGAATTTCCCATCACCTTTCCCAGAGCGTCCAGCATGGGACCCATGATGTCCACCGCCGGCACCCCGTGGACCCGCACCTCTGCCTCTAAGGCTTCTCTCAACTCCGGCAGCACCAGGGTGTAGGCGATGATTGCCCCTGCTTCTGCCGCCTGGTGAACAATATCGACGATGTAGTCGGGACTGTTAACGTAGGAAAATCGCCTTATCCGCACCCGTTCCGAGTTGTACTGGCTGGCCGCCGCCCGGGCGACGAACTCCGCCGTCTCCCCGATGGAATCGGACACTACGAATACCGTAGGGCGAAACTCTTTCCCCTTTTCCCCCGCTTGATTTGTCATTCTAACTGTTTACTCTCCTTTACCCAGCTCCACGAAGAGCCTGGTGATATTGGTTTTGGTAATCCTTCCGACCACCCGCAGCTTTCCGGGCGGCCCGTCTGCGGGCTCTTCCACCACGGGCAGAGCATCTACCTCCTGGTAGACGAGCTTCTGAGCTGCCAGGTACACAGGATCATCGGGCGTGACGGTAATGATATTGGGCCTGCGCGTCATCACTACCCCGACTGGAATTTTCTGCAGGTCAGTCCTGCCAAGGGCTGCTTTCAGCAGATCCTTCCGGGAAACCACTCCTTCCAGGAAACCGCCTTCCTTGACAATGAAGAGGCTGCCTACGTCTTCCAAGAACATGGTCACAGCGGCATCGTAAACGGAAACGTTCTCTCCGACAACGATGGGTACGGACATTACTTCCCGCACAAGGATTTTGCGAATGCGTTCGGCCAGCAGGGTCCCCGGATTTTTGCCGGAGTAGAAGTAACCAACCCGCGGCCGGGCATCCAGAATACCGGCCATGGTGAGAATGGCCAGGTCGGGACGGAGGGTAGCCCTGGTCAGTTGCAGTTTCTCCGCAATCTGCTCTCCCGTGATGGGCCCCTCGCGCTTGACTATTTCAATAATCTGTTCCTGGCGCCTGGTCAGCTCAATAAGGGGTCACCCCCTTCTAAAATTGTGTCATACTAAATCCCGCTTTGATAAAAATAATATACTATTTTTCTCGGCAAAGTCCTGCTAATTTCTAAATTTTTTCCGTGATTAAATCCGTGATTAAACTTGGAGCAAACCCGGATCGGCCACCTGGGCCAGGTAATCCCTTATCTCCCGCAGCAGGCGCAGGCGGTTGTTTTTGACCTCCTCGTCTTCAATCATCACCATCACCTGCTCGAAGAAGTTGTCGATCACCGGCTTCACTGCCGCCGCCCGGGCGAGAAACTCGCCGTAAGCCCCCTGTTGCAGGAGGGCATCTCCCTCCTGCCGGAGCAGGTTATAGGCCTGGTACAGCTCTTCCTCAGCCTGTTCCTGGAAGAGAGACGGATTTACTTCTCCTCCCGCCGGTGCTTTTTTCGCCAAGTTGTTCGCCCGGGTGTAAGCGGTATGGAGGTCGACACAGGCCTCCGTCTTCCTGAACTCCTCCACGGCGGCAAGCCGTTTCCGCACTTCTCTTAAGCGGTCAAACCCGGCCGCCAGCACTGCGTCAATGCTGTCATAGGCAAACCCTTCCTCCAGCAGCAGATTACGCAGTCTGGCCCGGAAGAATTCCAGGAGCTGGGAAATAATTTCCTCTTCCGGCGCCACCATGGCCACCTTCTGCCGGTAACCGGCCAGAGCCTGCTCCAAGAGCCAGCGCAGGGACAGTTCTTTCTCCCAGGAAGAGAGGATGTGGATTATCCCTAAGGCCTGCCGGCGCAGGGCATAGGGGTCCTGGGACCCGGTGGGCTGAATGCCGATGGCAAAACAACCCGCTAAGGTATCGGCCTTGTCGGCCACGCTGAGGATTCTTCCTATATCACTGGCCGGCAATTCGTCGTCGGCAAAACGCGGCAGATAGTGTTCGAAGATGGCCCGGGCCACTTCCTCTTTTTCTCCCTGGCGCAGAGCGTACTCCCGGCCCATGATCCCCTGCAGTTCCGGGAATTCGTAAACCATATTGGTCACCAGGTCGGCCTTGGCCAGCCGGGCCGCCCGCACCAGGTCTTCCCGGCTGCCGCCGTCTCCACCACCGAGATGGTCGAAAATGGCAGAGGCCAACCGCTCCAACCGTTCCACTTTTTCGTAAAGAGTGCCCAATTTCTCCTGGAAAACAATTTTCTTCAACTTCTCCAGTCCGGCAATGAGGGGCTGTTTCAGGTCCTCCTCGAAGAAGAAGCGGGCATCGCTGAGCCGGGCCCGGAGGACCTTCTCGTTCCCCTCACGGACGATATCCAAATAACGGTCGTCACCGTTGCGCAAGGCAATAAAACGGTTGAGAAGCCGCCCCGTTTCATCCCGAACCGGGAAATAACGCTGATGCTCCCGCATGGGAGTAATAATTACTTCCTCCGGCAGAGCCAGAAACTCTTCCGCAAAGGTGCCGCACAGGGCAGTAGGATATTCCAGCAGGTGAGCATTTTCTTCCAAGAGTTCCGGATCCTCATCAACCCGGCCGCCGTAACGGGCCGCCGTCTCTTGCACCTGCCGCCAGATTTCCCGCTTCCGTTCTTCCTGGTCAACAATGACGTAATTCTCCCGCATCACCCGGAAGTAATGGTCGGGGTCTCTGACTTCAATGGGGCCGGAACTCAGGAAGCGGTGACCGTAAGTCACCCGCCCGGAACGGAGGAAACCATCCCCGGCCGGCGCACCCTCTAATTCAAAAGGCACTACCTCCTCGCCAAAGAGGGCGAGAAGCCAGCGGATGGGGCGGGCAAAGCGCATCTCGCCGTAGCCCCAGCGCATGGGTTTGGGAAAACTAAGACTCCTAATAAAGCGCAGGCAGAAATCGGGCAGCACTTCCATAGTCGGACGTCCTGGCTCATCCTTGACGGCAAAGACGTACTCTCCCTGCTCTATCTGGCGTACCACTAAGTCCTCCACCCGCACCCCCTGGCTGCGGGCGAAACCTTCCGCCGCTTTAGTTGGCCTCCCTTCGGCGTCAAAAGCCGCCTTGCGCGCCGGTCCCCTCACCTCAATCCGCTGGCCCCGCTGTTCTTCGGCCAGACCTTTTATGTAAAGCACCAGCCGCCGCGGCGTCCCGTAAGTGCAGATTTCCTCTTTATCCAGTCTGAGTTCGCTTAAGAGAGCCTCCGCTACTTCCCGCATTTGCTGCAGAGCCGGTTCCATAAAGCGGGCCGGTATCTCTTCCGTACCTATTTCCAGCAAAAAGTCCCGTTTCACCCGTTCTCCCTCCTCTTCAGCAGGGGAAATCCCATTTCCTCCCGCTGCTTGACGTATGCCTCGGCACAAAGGCGAGCCATCTTGCGCACTCGCAGGATGTAGCTGGTCCGCTCGGTAACGCTAATGGCACCCCTGGCGTCCAGCAGGTTGAAGGTGTGGGAGCACTTGAGTACGTAGTCGTAAGCCGGCAGCACCAGCCCTTTTTCAATCACCCGCAGGGCTTCCTTCTCGTACATGTTGAAAAGCTGGAAGAGCATCTCCGTATCCGCCACTTCAAAGTTGTAATGGGAATGTTCCACCTCACCCCGGTGATGAACGTCGCCGTAGGTAATCCCGTCCACCCAGATGATGTCAAAGACGCTGTCCTTCTTTTGCAGGAACATGGCAATCCGTTCCAGACCGTAGGTTATCTCGGCACAGACGGGACGGCAGTCCAGACCCCCGCACTGCTGGAAATAGGTGAACTGGGTGATCTCCATCCCGTCCAGCCAGACCTCCCAACCCAGTCCCCAAGCACCCAGGGTGGGCGACTCCCAGTTATCCTCGACAAAGCGGATGTCGTGCTGCTCTGGGTCAATACCGATGGCCCGCAGACTGTCCAAGTAGACCTCCAGGACGTCGTCGGGCGAAGGTTTGAGAATCACCTGATACTGGTAGTAGTGCTGCAGGCGGTTGGGGTTTTCCCCGTAGCGGCCGTCGGTAGGCCGCCGGGAAGGCTCCACATAAGCAACCCGCCAGGGCTCCGGTCCTAAAGCCCGGAGGAAAGTAGCCGGGTTCATAGTACCGGCTCCTTTTTCGATATCGTAAGGCTGCTGGATAATGCAGTTGCGCTCAGACCAGAACTTATCCAGGGCTAAAATCAAGTCCTGAAAAGTCCGGGGAACGTTGTTTTCCGCCACCAAGCATCCCTCCTGCATTTTCTTGCCATTAATTAAAAAACCCGTCCCGGCTTACGCCAGGGACGGGTATCCTTACCCGCGGTTCCACCCTGCTTGGCCTCCCGTCCTTTTGCAGGAGACCCCCTTTTTTCTTGGGGCTTTACTCACCGGCCGAACCGACCGGTTTTCCTCCCCGGCTCTGGAGGGCCTTTCCCCTTCCTTCCGCCACCGGGCTCCCACCATCCCCGGCTCGCTTGAGGTTTCCGGAGGGTACTTCTCTCCTTCCTCGCCACGCAGTATATAAATTTTAAAAATAGCCACCAGACCTTCGCCGGCAACTATTACTTCCAAGTCTATCAAAAAAAAGACTAAAAGTCAACGCGGCCGTTGTCCTTCCGGGCAGCAGGCAACTCCTTCTTCTCCGCTGCAGCAGGTAACTCTTCGGCCGTCTTCTCTCTATCGTTCCCGCCTTCTTCCTCCACTTCCAGGCGGACGTCGCTGGCCATGGCCGCAATGGCCCCCAAGCCTCCTAACACGGCCAGCTCCGGGACCAGCAGCATCCCCACCAGTCCCAGGGCCCCGGCCCCAACTGGGATTTCCGCTAAGGTCCGGTCCCCTTTCTTCACCCGCAGCCGCCGCTTCTGTCCTTCCGCCACAAAGGTCTTCAGCTTACCGACAACTTCTCTTCCCTTCTGCTCCCACCGGCCGGCCGCCCGCTGCTCCTCTTCTAAGTTGATGAGAGCCTGGACCACGTCCCCGTCCGCTTCCCACAGGGCCTCCCTGGCTTCACGGTAAGAAACTCCCATCCGCTCCCGGATCAAGTCTATTTTCTCCAATTCTTCCATCTCCGTCCCTCCTGTCCGTCAGCGTTCTTTCCGTCCGCGCGGCGGTTTTTCCACTAAGGCCAGCACCCGCCGGCTTTTAATGCGCCGCTCCAGCCGCTGGCCGATGTATTCCTCCATAATTTCTTTCACTTCCTCCCCCGCCGCCGGGCTGTAAGGTACCCGGCCTAACCTGCCGGGCTCCGTGCGGAACAACAACCGCAAAAGCCTCAGCGCCGCCGGACTTATCGGTCGGGCCTGCGCATCGCCGCGCCGGCATTCTCCGTCCAGGACCCCGCCTAAGACAGGGCTAAAATACACCTCTCCCTTCACCGGCCGGCCGCAGCTGGCACACCTCTCTAACATAGGCTGATACCCCTCTATTTTCATCAGTTTAGCCTCGAAAAAACGCGCCACCAGCGACGGAGGAACCTCTCCCTTTTCCAGCAGTCCTAAGCAGTAGAGAAAAAGCTGAAAAAGAGCGGGCTGGCCGTAGCCGGGCTCTGTCCACTGGTCGAGCAACTCCGCTATGTAAGTGGCGTAAAGGAGACGGGGCAGGTCCCCTTTTAGATGAGAGTAACTTTCCTTTGCTTCGCACTGCTCCACATGATAATACCCTTTGCTTTCCCTAATTAAAAAAAGGCCGTAGTTTAAAAGCTGAACTCCGCCCCTTTTGGTGCTGTTGGGCTTGCGGCACCCCCAGGCAATGGCCTCAATTTTGCCCCGGTCCGGAGCGTAAAGGTGGAGCAACAAGTCCCCTTCGCCGTATTTGCTTGTCCTGATAACCACCGCTTCCACCGTAAAAGTCCGCATCTTTTTTCCCTCGTTTCCTCTTGTAGGCTGCTTTACCTATATTGTATCCCACCCGCTCCTGTTTTGCGACTGTCCCCGCAAGGTAAAAAAGGGAAAAAACCTACCCGCTGTGCTGACTTACGGCTTTTTCCCTTTCCTCATCGGAACTCTCTTTACACCGGCGGTAGAGAAGATAAACCCCAATGTGCCCGGTACGGGCAAACATGTTCCATAATATATCGCACACGTTTTCTGAAGCCATCCCGGTCATCCCTTCTCAAGCCTGAAAAATCACCTGGCAGTAAATAATATGTCCGGGAACAAAAACAGCTTATTCGGTTTATAATTTTCCAAATGGAAAACCATACTGCGTTCTCGATAACAAAAAACCCCTGCACCCTACACAGGGGTTTCTTACACCGCTCTTAGTATTGTCCGCACGTCGTTTAAATCGAAGGGCTTGCGGAGGAAACGGCTGAAGCCGATATTCCGTGCCCGGTCCAGGAAGGACTCGTCCGTGTAAGCGCTCATGAGCACTACGCAAGCATCTATGCCCTCTTCTTTGATTTTACTCAGGGCCTCCACCCCGTCCATTACCGGCATGCGAATATCGAGGAAAATCAGTTCCGGCCGGTACTTCTTCGCCTTTTCCACCGCTTCCTTGCCGTTGGCAGCCAGCACCGGCTCTAAGCCGCTCTCCCGGATGATGGTGTCCAGCAAAAATCGGATTCCCGCCTGATCGTCTGCCACGAGAACGTATTTTGTCATCGCTTGTCTCCTCTGCCTGCAAAATTTTACAGAAAAACCTTTTCTTTTCCGGTTAATAAAAAAATTCGCGGTCGAAATCTGTTTTCCTGTGGTACCAGAAAAAATATTTTTCGACTAATTACGACCTTTTTCGTCATTTTTTGCAGCAAAAACCTGTTTTCCCCGGAGGTAAACCGCGTCAATCTTCGTCTTAAGGTCAAAAATATTTCCGGAAGTTATCACTAAGTCAGCCGCCTTCCCCGGAGCCAGGGTTCCCGTCTCCTGCTCTATTCCTAAAATTTCCGCCGCATTTTTCGTCAAGGCCGCCAGGGCCGCTTCCTCCGGCAGCCCCGCCCGGCAGGCTAAAGCCGCCGCCAAAGGCAGATAGTGTACCGGTACCACCGGGTGGTCGGTCATAAAGGCAAACTTCACCCCCGCCTGCCAGAGCACGGCCGCCGTCGCCGGGGTCAAATCCTTCATCTCCACCTTGGCCCGGTTGACCAGGACCGGCCCCACCACCACCGGGACGTTCTTCTCCGCCAGGAGGGGGGCTATCTTGTGGGCCTCCGTACCGTGCTCGATGACCAGCTTAAGCCCGAACTCTTCCCCTATCCGCACCGCCGTCATGATATCGTCGGCCCGGTGAGCATGAACCCGTAGGGGTATTTCCCCTTCCAGGACCGGCTGCAATGCTTCCAACCGCAAGTCCTTTTCTTTGTTTTTCTTCCTCCGGTAGTTTTCTGCCCGCACCAAAAGCTCGCGCAGCAGGGCCGCCGTGGCCATGCGCGTGGCCGGCATGCGGTTTTTGCCGCCGTGGATGCGCTTGGGGTTTTCCCCGAAGGCCGCCTTCAGCCCAGCCGGGTGCTTAACCAGCATCTCCTCCACCGTCCGGCCGTGAGTACGCAAAACCGCCCCCTGGCCACCCACCACATTGGCACTGCCGGGAAGGACACAGACGGCCGTCACTCCTGCCTTTAAAGCATCGGCAAAGGCTAAGTCCTCCGGGTTGACCCCGTCTATCACCCGCAGGTGGGGCGTGATGGGGTCGGTAGCCTCGTTGAGGTCATCCCCTTCCACCCGGTAGATTTCCTCCAAAAGGCCAGCGTGGCAGTGGGCATCGATGAGGCCGGGGTAAACATTTTTGCCCGCGAGATCAACAATTTCCGCCCCTTCCGGAATCCTCAGCCTTTTCCCCACCGCTTTTATCTTTTCGCCTTCGATAAGAACGGTACCGCCAACAACGACTCTGCCGTCGCCGGTGTAGATGTTGCCGTTAATCAGGGCCAGCACTGCTCAGCGCCTCCTTTACCTCTCCGCACCGCCTCCGCCGGAATCGCCCCCGCCGAAACCGCCGCCAAATCCCCCGCCGCCGAACCCGCCTCCGCCGAAGCCACCGCCACCGCGGAAGCGGCCGGCAGAGAGGAGGGAAATGATGAACCACGTCATGGCGCCGCCGAAAAAGAAAAAGTCAACGAGCAGAAAGAGCACCACGCCCGCCGTAAAAAGAAGGGCCTTCCAGCCGGAGAGCACGACAACACCGGTCTGCTCTCTCCCTCCGGGAGTCTCGCCCGGCAAAGCAGCTATATCCACCCCGTACTCGGCGGCCACCTCCTTCACCACCGCGCGATAGGTGGCCGTAAGACCCTCGCCGTACTCACCGCGGGCAAAAGCGGGCAGGGCCATCTCATCGAGGATACGCCCCACCTTCCCGTCCGGCAGGGCCCCTTCTAAACCGTAACCCACGTGAATCCGGATCCGCCCCCGCCGGTTCTGCTCGATGTTATCCCGCACCGCTAAGATGAGAACGCCGTTGTTCTCCTCCTTCTGCCCTATTCCCCAGGCGCGGAAGAGGCTCTGGGCATAGTCGAAAATCTCCTGCCCCTCTAAAGAAGGGATGGTCACCAGTACCACTTGGGCCCCGGTTTTCTCCTCCAAGGCACTCCCCAAGCGGAGGACTTCCTCTTCCTCTTCCGGAGTGAGCATCTCGGCATAATCCTGGACGTAGATATCCGTCTGGGGCGGCGGTGGGAGTTTTATCTCTCCCGCCGCGGGAAGGAAAAGAGAAAAAAAGAGGGCCAGCACCAGCCCTATCAGGGCAACCGTCCGCTTCATCCGGCCCTCCCCCTTTCCCGCTAAAATTTAACTTTGGGCGCTTCCTTTTCTTCCTCTTTGGCCTGGAAGTAGTCTACCTGCTGAAAGCCGAACAAACGCGCCACTATCACCGTGGGGAACCTGCGGATGGCGGTGTTGTACTCCCGGGCGGCGTCGTTGTAATCCTTCCGCGCCACGGCAATGCGATTTTCCGTCCCGGCAAGCTCATCCATCAACTGGCGGAAAGTGGCGTCCGCCTTAAGCTGCGGGTAATTCTCTACCACCACCAAAAGCCGGCTCAAAGCACCGCTGAGTTCAGCGTTGGCCGCCTCCTGCTCCGCCACCGTCCGCGCCCCCGCAAGCTTAGCCCGAGCGTCGCTTACGCTTTTTATGACCTCCTTCTCATGGCTGGCATAGCCCTTCACCGTCTCCACCAAATTGCCGATGAGGTCGTTCCGCCGCTTGAGCTGATTGTCAATCTGGCTCTTCTGGTTGTTGACCTTCTCCTCCAGGGCCACCAACCGGTTGTAGCTGCCTACTAAAGAAATGAGGAAAAACACCACCAGCAGGGCTAAAGCCGCGAGCACAATCCAACCCGACCGCCCCCTGCCGTAACTATTGCCAGAAAACATAGACAAACCCCCTTCAATATGCTCGTTATTCCCTATTATACCAAACCATCCGGGGCAGGGGAATGGAGATTTTGGGTGAGGAACCACGCAGCCGGATTTTTCCAGTCAAAAAAACAGCCCCCAAATCTTCACCGTCTCTCTGCCAAATAAGCTTTAAGCAGCGTCCTAAACAGCGGGCCGTGGTTGGGAATTTTGAGGTGGAGGAGTTCGTGCACAATAACCTCCGCCCGGAATTCGGCAGGTTGGCGCAGGAGGTCGGCGTCAAAGGTCAGGCGTCCCGCTGAAGAACAGCTGGCCCACTTTCGCTTCATGGGCCGGACGTGAATCTCCTTCGGTGTAACCCCTATCCGCTGCGCCCAGGCAAGCACTTCTGCCTTAAAAACCTCCACGGGTACCATTTCCTCTAAGGGAGCCCAACCAGGAGCAGCCTTTTTCTTCAAGCTGACCTCCTCCCCAGCATTTTCATAATGCGTTCGGCAAAATCAGCCACCCGTTCCACTCCCGCTTCCAAAAGTATCCTGAACAAAGCTATGCGCAGGTTCCTCTCCTGCTCGCTGCTCCTTTCCCAGTGGGGGAACTTCTCGAAAATAGCAGCAGCCTGCTGAGCAGCCTCTTCGGCCCTCGCCACCCCTTCCCGTTTCAACAGCCAGAAAACCGCAAACCCCTCCGGTGAGAGGTCCGTCTCCTCCTTGACCTTCTCGGCCTCCTCGTGTTCCTGCCAAGCAATTTCCAGTTGCTTGAGGGCTTCTTTAGTCGTTATTTGCCGCTCCTCAAAAGCCTTGGCAACCTGTTCAGCGCGTTCGCCAATAGTAATCAGATAGGGCGAGCGGCCACCTTCCCTATCCACTAAATTGCGGATTGCTTTCAGCAAATTAAAAACTTTTACCGTTTCCGAAGAAGTATCCCGGGAAATCAGTTCCAACGTTTCCTCATCCAGACCGTAAACACCGTTCGGTTCCTTGATCAGGCTGATTCCGGTGTGCTCTTGCACGAGTTGCGCCGTCTTGCGCAGAAACTCCAGGTCCACCGATACACCGCGTTCGTAGCAGGTCCGCAACATTCTGTACATGCGAACCAGCTCTTCATAGTCGCTTACGAAGGGACGCAGGAAAGGATCAGGAGAGAGAATTTCGTAAACATCCTGAAGTTCCCGGAAATACTGGTAAAACTCGTGGCGCGCTTCTTTATCCCGGAAATATTCCAGGACCGCTTCCGCCGCTTTGTCAGCGCTTTTCCCTTTTGTCAGCACCAGGTACTTCTCCCGCCCCTCCCTCACCAGGGACTCAAACCGTTCCTTGAGGACGTCAATTCCTTCCACCACTCCCTGGACATCCTCGGAATCAAAGGCCAGGGCCTTTTCCAGATTGTCGAAGATGCCCACAAAGTCCAGCACAAAGCCGGCGGGTTTACGGCGCCCCTCCTCGTCCTCGTAGGGGCGGTTAACCCTGGCAATGGCCTGGAGAAGGACGTGGTCCCGCATCGGTTTATCCAGGTACATACAGTAGAGAATAGGAGCATCAAAACCGGTGAGGAGTTTTTCGGTGACGATGAGTATTTTGGGGAGCGCGTCCGGCCTGCGGAAAGCTTTCCGCACCTGTTCTTCCTGGTCTTCGGTGAGGTGGTACCGGGCGAGCTCTGGCGGGTCGTTGTGGCTGCGGCTTATCACCACGGCAGAGTACTCCGGGGGTAGGTACCGGTCCAACGCCTCTTTGTAAAAAGCGCAGGCCTCGCGGTCCACCGCCACCAGAAAAGCCTTGTAGCCCATGGGCTCCACTACATCCCGGAAGTGGCGGGCAACAAATTTCGCCACTTCCTCAATGCGGGTGCGACTCTTCAGCATGTTCTTGAGGTTCACAGCTTTCTCAAGAACGCGGTCCAGTTCCTCCACGTCGCTGACGCCTTCGAGTTCAACCAGGTTCAGAAATTCCCGTTCCAGCGTTTCCCGGTCAACCCGCAACTCGTTCGGAGCCAGGGAGTAATGCAGGGGCACGGTGGTCCCGTCAGCAATAGACTCGCGAATGGAGTATTTGTCGAGGTAACCTTTCTGGTCACCTCCGCCGAAAACCTTGAAGGTTCCCTTCCCGTGGGCCGTACGGTCAATGGGAGTGCCGGTGAAACCTATGTAGGTAGCGTTGGGCAACGCCCCCATGAGATAGTTACCTAACTTTCCGCCGGTGGTCCGGTGGGCTTCGTCAACCAGAACAAAAATATTCTCCCGTAGGTTGACATTGGCGGGCATATCGTCGAACTTGTGAATCATGGAGACGATAAGCCCGCGCCGGTCGCTTCGCAAAAGCTCCAGCAGGTGACGTTTACTGCGGGCAACCTCCACCCGGCCGAAACCCACCGCCTCCAAATTGAGAAAGAGTTGCTGCTCCAGTTCGTTCCGGTCGACGAGCATGATTACCGTGGGATTGGCGAAAACCGGGTCTTCCAGCAGGCGCTTGGCCACGGTGATCATGGTGTAGGTCTTGCCGGAACCCTGGGTATGCCAGACCAGGCCGCGCTTTTTTTCCGGGTCCATCGCCCTCCGCACAACCCGTTCCACAGCCCGCATCTGGTGCGGCCGCAGAACCACCTTGGATAACTCCCCGTCCTTGCGGACAAACATGATAAACTCGGTCAGGACCCGCAGGACCCGCCGGGGAGCGAGAAAGGTCTTAACCAGCGTCTCGAAATCTCCCGCCTGTTCGTCCCGCCAGTTGTAAAGGCTCTTCCGGGAAGTATTCCAGGTGGCGCCGTAATAGAAATGGACCAGGTGGGTGAGAGCATATAACTGGAGGACGGCCAGAAGCTCCGCTCCCTCCTGGTGGTAACGCCGGATCTGGTCGAAAGCTTCGGCAATACCTTCGGTTTTAGTCGCCGCCTTTGTCTCCACAATGATTACGGGAATACCGTTAACGAAAAAAACCACGTCGGGCTTGATAGGTTTGAGTCCCCCGGTGAAACGCAGCTCCCCCGTGACGTGAAAGGTATTGACCTCCGGGTTATCCGGGTCAAGGAGCTTGACATTGCGCTCCCGGCGCTCCGTGTCCACGAAGACGGTCTTCAACCCTTTGAGATACTCCCAGACCTGCAGGTTACCCTCGATGCTGGGATGCACCGACGTCAACCGACGGATGACTTCCTCGGCCCTTACATGGTCCACAACGCCGGGGTTGAGGCGCTGAAGCTGACGAGACAGAACCTCATGGAGCACAATGCCAGCCTCTCCCCGCCGCAGGCGTAGGGCCTCCTCCGGCGGAAGGTAGGTCCACCCAGCCTCCACGGCGTAACGTATGAGGGGATCCTGGACGGTGTGGCGCTCGTTGCCAAGGGGCATCATTTCACCTCCGTGGTTTCGGGCAGGGAAATGTTGTTGACACGGATCTTTCCGGTCATGAGATTGTGGAGGAGGGTCTTGAACAGCGCTTCCAAGGCTTGCTTCCTGGCCTCCTCGGCTTGGAGTTTTTTGTCTACTGCTCCGAGGATGCGGGCGATTTCGCGCTGTTCGGAAAGAGGGGGGAGGGGAATCAAAATACCCAGTAAATCACGGCGTGGTATACCCTTAATGGTTGTACCTCGTGTACGATCCTGTATCTGTTGCTGCAAGCAAGCAGACTTGAACAAGTATACCAAGAACAAAGGTTCTACGCTTTCCTTATTCAGGACTAAAGCGGTTAGATCTTGGTTAATTGCTATATCAAAGGTTGCTACAACTGCCTTACCAACACCAACACGGGTTCCCACGATCACCGACTCTCTCGGAGCAATTTTTGATGACGAGTTAGCCAGGCCCAAGTTAGTAATAGTCCGTTGATGCCGCGAAAGAAGAACCTCATCTTCGCCAATTATTGCACTCGTAGTCCACGGAATATTCCCGCCCCAGTATTCTCCAACATTTGTAGGTGGCGTCCCTCCGCTAAAGCTTTCTTGGACAACCTCCCCTATCCTCACCACCTCCCAATGCTCCGGCACCAAGCCGATCTCGGTCTCCTTCAGCGGCACCTTATCGACCTCGTTAACAGGCACCGGGCCGTAGGTGAAGAGGTGGCGCATGAGGCTCTTCTTCAGCTCCCGCGTGGCCTGGATGACCCGCTCCGTGGCCTCTTTAGCCCGTTGCACCGTGCGCAGCACATGAGCAATGGCCCGTTGCTCGGGGAGAGGGGGGAGGGGGATTAATGCACTTTTAATCTCAGACAGCGCGAGAGTGGGATATCCTTCTGCCTTCTCGGAGGAGAGCTTACGAGACTTAAGTACATAGAAAAGATATGTCTGGTCAATTATCTGATCCTTAGGAATCACTGCACAGAGGTGGCTTACCAAATAAGCGTCAACAGGAAGCACTGCACGCTTTTCAAGCCGAATCGATGCGCCGCTCTTGGGGAACACTATCGTTCCCTTACGGAAGAGGCGAAGCCGGTATGCCTGAACGGCCTCATCGGTAATTAGGTCCCAGCGACGAACCCAGTATCCGTCTTCATCGAGATGTTGCACACGCACAAATGGGTGTCGCCCATTAAAGTAATGCTGTCCCTGCGGAGCAGAGCCGCCTGCAGTGACCTCCCCTACCTCCCCCAGCCTCACTACTTCCCACTCCTCCGGCAGCGGCCCAAGTTCGGTCATCTTGAATCCCTCGGGCAGGTCGGTGGGGGTTCCGTGCGCTTGCTTTATCTCCTCAGCCACGGATAATCCCTCCCAGCCCCAGGGCGTTTAAGACCTCCTCCAGTTCATGATCGGCAGCTGCCCGCTCTTCTTCTGCCTCCTGTAGTCGCACCAGAGCCTCCTCCAGAGGGAGCACCTCTTCCCCGCCGTTCTGGGCCACGTAGCGGCTGGGCGAGAGGTTGTAGTCGTTGCGGGCGGCCTCTTCGTTGGTGATGATAGCCGCAAGCCCTTCTTCTGCCTTCCAGTCGCGATAAATGGCGGCGATGCGCTCCACATGCTCGTCCGCCAGGTAGTTTTTCGGACGGCCCTTGCTGAAGAGCTGCGAAGCGTTTATGAGCAGGATCTCTCCTGGGTGCCGCTTGGCCTTGTTGACCACCAGGATGATGCCTGGGGCTGTCGTGTTGTAGAAGAGGTTTTCGGGTAACAGTATTACGCACTCCACCAGGTCGCGTTCCACAAAGGCCCGCCGGATGTCGCGCTCCCGGTTCGATCCCTGGTTGCCGCTGCCCCGCGACGCCGCGCCGGTGTCCAGCACCACCGCCATCCTGCCCCCTTCGTTCAAGGAGGCGTACATGTGCTGAATCCAGCCCCAGTCGGCGCTGGACGCCGGCGGAATGCCGAAGTTAAACCGGCCGTAGGGGTCGTGTTCGTAGACCTCAGTAGAAAAATCCTGGTTCCACATAGGATTAGCCGTGACCAGGTCGAACTGCATCAAGCTGCCGTCGCTCCGGGTGAAGGCGGGCCTCCGCATAGTGTCCCCCACCGCGATCTCGGCCTCCATCTCGTGGATAAAGGCGTTCATCCGGGCCATGGCGAAAGTAGCGGGGTTAATCTCCTGCCCGTAAACCCGCAAAGGCGCGACGTGACCAGGTAGGCACAGCCGACCATTCTTTCTTTCGCCATGGGTTTCCAGAAACCGCAGGTGGCATTTAATGAGGAGTCCCCCCGAGCCGCAGCACGGGTCGTAGACAGTCATACCGGGCTCCGGCTCTAAGATGCGGGCCATGAGGACGGCCACTTCCCGCGGGGTGTAGAACTCCCCGGCGCTCTGCCCCTGACCCTCGGCAAATTTGCGCAGAAGGTATTCGTAAGCCCGTCCTAAAATGTCAGGCTCCACGTCGTTAAGACCCAGACGGTACTTGCTCAGCACTTGAATTAACTCGGCCAGCGGTGGATCGTCAATTATACGCTGTCCCGCCGCGGTGGCGTTGAAGTCCACCACATCTATGACTCCGTGCAGTTTCGGGTTTTCCCGCGCCACGGTCCGCACCACGTCGGTGAGGTACTCCCCGAGGCCGGTAGTCTTTAAGCGGATAGCCTCCCAGCGGGTTTCTGGCGGGAGGTAGAACCGCACTAAGGGCTGCCCGCAGCGGTGGGCCTCTTCAACTAATTTCCAGGCTATGTCGGCACCGCCGAACTCTTCGGCCAGCCGGTTTACCTCGTCCTCAAAAACATCGGAAAGGCGTTTGAGGAAGATAAGCGGCAGGATGTAATCTTTAAATTTAGGTGCATCCACCGGCCCGCGGATTTTGCAGGCGGCTTCCCAAAGCCAGTTTTCCAGAGTTGGTAAGTCAAGCTTGTGGTTGCTCATAGTACGTTCTCCTCATTCCTTTTCTTTTACTTCTTTCGTTTCTTGTTTTGAGACCTATATACCTCAGCGTAGTTCCGGATTTCCCAATATCTCAAAACCTTGTTCCGCACAGGGGGGTCGAAGGTGAAAACCGTGTTTATGCCGCTGTGGCGCATCACCGCGAAGCTCACGCAGTCCACAAGGCTCAAGCGCCGTCAGCCGGCGGTCAGAACAGCGTCCACTCCTGCAGCGTGGAGGTCTGGCCCTACCCAGAATACTTCCAAGCGCGGTCCTTTCTGCGTGTATTCCCCCAGCAGCCGGTCCACCGCCCGGCGGATCAGTTCCGCTATGGAGACTTCTTCTTTATAAGGCTGAGCTGCTTGAGAAGCGCTGCCTGCTTTTCCGTCAGCTGAACCTGAGTCCGCACCACTGATACCAACCCCTTTTCGCATCATGATTTCATGATGGCAACTACATGTTAGCATAGCACACACATTTCGCAAAAGCGGTTTTTGCGTTTTAACTCTTCCGCAGGGAAAACCTCTTACTTTCTTTGCGGTAAATTGGCCTCGCCGGCTCTCTCCTGTCCCCGGGCACGGCCCTCAACAGGAGCTCCGCTTTGCTCAGTTGTGTTGCCAACAGTTTAGCTTTGTTTTCTACTCCGGATAATGAGCCTTGAGTATTAGAGACGAACTAATAAGCCCGCGGACTCTTGAGGCCAGCGGGCTTATTAACGGATTATTTGGAGGAATGCTTTAAGTGCGCTTTTAGCGCCTGTAGCGCCATCTTATTCACGGGAGATACCTGGTACGCCCTTTCAAAGATGTTCAGGACACCGTTCACGTCTGCCTGCGCCATCCAGCCGCAAGAACATTGGTACAGACCGCGATACTTTCGGTTAGAACCCATCACCTTTCCGCAGGCGTGGCAGATAATAGACGTGTACTTCTCATCCACGTCATCCCGGACCACAGTCACGGCTTGTTCTCCCTTGTACTTGAGCATGAAGAGCGGCCGGGCTGTGGAGCCCTTCAGCACCTTGGCGATTACCGCTGGAGCAACTTTTGGTAGAGCTGGGAGGAACACGTGCACATGGTCATGCATGACCTCCAGGGGGGTGGAGGTAAATACCAGGGCGAGGGGGTCCCTGTATCCCCTCAATGAATTGAGGGGGATTATAGCCCCCTCGCGCTCTCCCCTTTTTCTAATTGTTCTCTTCATCAGAAGGCTTATTCAATGTCCTACCTCTCTTGTCTCCTAACTTTTCATTTGCCATTTTTTCATTAACATATTAACATTTTCGTCAATTACATTGGCCACCTGCTCCTTAGGGATTAGTGAAATCACAGCTACTAAACTTAGTTGTGGAGCTCGTAATTCTGATGTCGCAAAATCTTCAGAATACTCTATTTCAACCTTCCCTGGTCGTGTACAATTTAAGGCAGAGTAAAAATCTCCTTCGACAACAAAAGCTTTAATGTGACCAGGAATGATACCTCTAATACTTATAGCGTCAGCAACTTTTAAAATTAAATCCTTAAGGTCATCAATTAATCTTTCACCACGTAATGGGTTATTAAATTTTAACTGAATCTCACGCGCTACAGCATGGGAGGTAATTTCAGACATACTCACTCAGCTCCTCAAGAATCGCTTTATCCAGTCCATTACGAATATTACCTGTAATAATCTTTGCTCGTTCATTTACTTTTACAAGCTCGTCAACCACAAATTTTGGATCTTTCTCTAATTCATCAATTTTGCTAACTATCAAAACATTAGCAGCTTCTATCTGAGCAAATATTAAATCTGGCGTAAGTTCAGAAAGTCCTTCCCACCTACTGGCATCAACTAAAACAATTATTACATCAGAAGCGTCAGCTGCTCTCCCTGTTGCAAAGTCTCTAATATTTTTCAAAACTGTATCTGGTCTAGCCAATCCTGTACTTTCAATGATTAAATAATCTGGCGCCATTTCCTCTGCAATTTGATTTACAGCAACTACAAGCTTCCCGGTAAGCTGACAGCAAATACAACCACCATATATACCTTTAACCATAAAACCTTTTTTGGCTAAAAATTGATCATCAATGCTTACTTCGCCAAACTCATTTTCCAACACGACAACTTTCTTTTGTTTTTCGAGAACTAAAAAAGCAGCTAAATGTCTGATAAAAGTGGTTTTGCCAGACCCTAAAAATCCTCCTACCAGAATAATTTTCATATGGCCTCATTCCCTTTTAATTGTGGTATTGTCAAAAGTTTTTAAGCTTTTTGACCTGTGATCTTATTCATTTTCAACAAAAACTTATCGTTTTTCTAAAACTTATTGTTTGGCTCCTAGTAGGTGTTCTTTTCGGTAAACGTTTGGCTCGTAAGCCGCTTGATGAACCCGTTAACAAGCCTTACTGCAAGCTTCAGGTTGACGCTATGCCGATAACCTATTTGTAGACATTATAGTTATTATACAACTTGTTGTCAAGAGTTGAATAGTAGGCGTCCGTGTTCCGTGCGGACCAATAGTCCCTCGTCAAGATAGCGTCGATCTGCTCGTCAAGGGTTTTCACGAACTGCTCGGGAGTAGTCAGGCCGCGGAGCAAGGCCAGATCCTGCTCCATGCGTGACTCAGGAGAGCCGGTGTAGCGTCCTGTCAGAGCAGCCATGAAGAACCAACGTGCCATGACCTCGCGCAACTGGTACGGGTCAACCTTAAAATCTCGTTTGCCAATAAGCCAAAGCGCATAGGTATAGAGGACGGCTACCTGGGAAGAAATGAGCTGGGCACTGGGATACCCGGCACGCTTTAGTACTTTGAAAAACTTGTGCCAGTGCTGAAGATCCAGCATGTAGGCTTGTGCCTCGCGCAGGATGGCGAACTGCCGATCACGTTGCTCGTAAGTTTCCAAAGCTCGCCGATGTCTGAGATCCATTCCGGATCCCTTCCGATCGCTGGTTTAGTCACTTCAAACTTTTTCTCCCTGGGGGGAAACGCAATGCGAAGCCTGTAGCGGCGATAGTCCTTCCCGATGATCGGAACGCCCTTGATGACTGCGTAAAGGGAAGTCAGGCGTTGTTGCCCGTCCACGATCAGCAAACGGGGAACCTTTTGCTTTTGATCAGAGCCGATGAGCCGGTGTTCTCCAGGAAACCCATTCTCCCAAAACAGCAAATAGCCGATGGGGTATCCTCGGTACATGGAGTCGAACAAATCGCGCACTTTAGTGGCGGGCCAGACGAACGGCCTCTGGATATCGGGCAACCCGATCTCGCCCATATCGATATCTTCTACTAGCTTTCTGAGGGAATAGTCAACTTTTCTAAAAATAACCTCGGCCATCGCAACCCCTCTTCACTTCATGTCCCCCACTCCCTAATTTCTCCCATTTTCTTCTTTTTCCTCCCTTCAGCCAGCTTTTTTCCAAACCTCCCCTGTTTTCCTCGCAGTATTGCCCAAATAAAAAAAGCCCCGCTTTACAGGGCTTCCAACATCTCCTTGACAATTTCGTTTACTCTCCGGCCGTCGGCGCGGCCCTTCACCTGGGGCATCAGGTAACCCATGACCTTGCCTATGTCGCGGGGACCGACGGCACCGGTTTTGGCAATGGCATCTCTGGCCAGTTCCCTGATCTCTTCTTCCGTGAGACGGGCGGGAAGGTACTCCTCTAAAATAGCGATTTCCTCCTGCAGGCGCGCAGCCGCATCTTCCCGGCCCAAGCGCCGGTACTCCTCCATCGCGTCCTGCCGCTGCTTAACCTCCCGGGCCAGAACTTCTATTACATCTTCCTCCGTTAAGGGCCGGCGGCGGTTAATTTCGGCGTTTTTCAGAGCCGCCCGCGCCATGCGGAGGACGGAAAGGCGCAATTTCCCTTTTTCTCTATCTTTCAGCGCCGCTTTCATGTCTTGCTCCAGACGTTCAACCAGGCTCACCGCAATCCCTCCTCAGTGGAAACGGCGTTTTTTCCTGGCCGCCTCGGCTTTTTTCTTCCGCCGGACGCTGGGCTTTTCGTAGTGCTCTCTGCGGCGCAGCTCCGCCAAGACGCCTGCCTTCTGACAGGACTTCTTGAACCGTCGCAAGGCGCTGTCCAGGGTTTCGTTTTTCCCAACCCTAACTTCCGTCACTCGTATCCCTCCCCCCGTCTCCTGCCGCCGCTTTAGCTCCGTCTCCTGCCGCTTTTCTTGCCCCGTCCCCGTTTGCATAACTAAAAAACTACATGTGAAAAAATTATAAGCTAATCTGTGGGTATTGTCAAATGGCACCTGTCCGCATCTTTTTTTTGTTCGGCTCTATTTCTTAGACATCAGGCGAAATTCTTCAGTTTTTCGCCGCCGATAAGATGGTAATGGAGGTGGTAGACAACCTGACCGCCCTCGGGGTTGCAGTTGGTGACAATCCGGAACCCCTTCTCGGCAATTCCCTTCTCCCGGGCCAGCCGGTTGATGACCAGGTGAATGTGGCCGATGAGGTCGGCGTTGTTCTCGTTGATGTCAAGGACGTTGGTCAGATGTTCCTTGGGGATGACTAAGATGTGCACCGGCGCCAAGGGATTGATGTCGTTAAAGGCCATGACCCGGTCGTCTTCGTAGACGATCTGGGACGGCATTTCCCGCTTCACTATCTTACAGAATATGCAGTCGCTCACCTTCTCGCCTCCTTATGAGCAAAATTTTATTTTTTTATTCGCTGTTTTCACTTTCTTTCCTTCTTTCTCTCTTCTTCCGCGGCAAAATTTTTCAGCCTGCCCAGGACAATACCGTCCCGGTACTCTTCCAGGACTACTGAGGCAAAGGTGCCGGCCAAATTGTCCGGGGTCTCCACCCGCACCCGCAGGTAGTTGCCGGTAAGCCCTTCTCCCACTCCTGGCGCGGGCGGTTCTTCAAAGAGGACTTCCATTTCCCGCCCCAAGAAACGACGGGCATAGTGGGCCGCTAATTTTTCTCCCAGTTCCCGTAAGATGCGGCTACGCTCTTCCTTCCGGCGGGCGTCCACCTGGGCCGGGAAGGTTGCCGCCGGTGTGCCCGCCCGGGGGGAATATTTAAAGACGTGCATCTGACTGAAACCAACCCGCTCGACGAAGGCAAGGGTACGGCGGAAGTGGTCCTCCGTCTCTCCCGGAAAACCGACGATGATGTCCGTGGTCAGGGCGATGTCGGGTATGCGGGAGCGGATGTACTCCGTAAGCCGGAGAAATTCGACGGTGGTATAGCCCCGGCCCATTTTTTCTAGGATGGCATCGTCGCCGCTCTGCAGGGGAAGATGCAGGTGGGGACAGACCTTTTCCGACCCCGCCATGACGTCTACCAGCCGGAAATTTACATCCACAGGCTCCACCGAACTGAGTCGGAGCCGCCAGCGGCCGGGGATCTGGAGTAATTGTTCCATCAAATCGGCTAAGTCTTTTATTTTTTCCCCGGCGGGAAAATCGCGGCCGTAGGCGCCGATGTGAATGCCGGTGAGGACTATTTCCTTGAAGCCCTTCTCAATCAAGGTGCGGGCTTCGGCCACCACCCGTTCCGGCCGGCGGCTCCGCACCGGCCCCCGCACGTAGGGCACAATGCAGTAGGTGCAGAAGTGGTCGCAGCCGTCCTGGACTTTGATGAAAGCCCGGGTGCGGCCCTCGGGAATGTGGGGCAGTTCTTCAAACTCAGCGGTCGGGGAAGTGACCGCCACAATTCCTTTCTTCTCCCGTCGGGCTTCTTCCACCAGCTCTACCAGCCTCTCCCGACCGGATGTACCTATCACCACGTCCACGCCTAAGGCCGCTACTTCTTGCGGAGCTTTCTGGGCATAACAGCCCATTACCGCCACCACCGCCTGCGGGTTGCTGCGGCGGGCGCGCCGGATGAGCTGCCGGGATTTGCGATCGCCTAAGTGGGTTACGGTGCAGGTGTTGATCACGTAAACGTCGGCCGGCTCGGCAAAATCCACCACCTCGTAACCGTGGCAGCGGAAAAGACCGGCCACGGCTTCTCCTTCCACCTGATTTACTTTACAGCCCAGCGTGGTTATGGCTACCCTTTTTTTCTCCATAAATCTCCCCTCTGCCGGTTTTCCCGGCAACTATAGTCTACCCTATGTCACCCCAGGCAAAAAGAAAAAGCGCCGCCGCCACCATTCCCGCTGTCTCCGTCCGCAGGATGCGGGGGCCCAGCCCGGCCACGGCAAACCCCTGCTGCCGGGCCAGTTCCACCTCCGCTTCGGTCAGCCCCCCTTCCGGCCCGATAAAAAGGGAAACCCCCGCCGGCCGCGGCCAGGCGGCGATAAACTCCTTCAGCCCCCGCTCCGCCTTCTCCCAGAGCACCACCGCCGGGTAGCCCTCCGCCGCCGCTCTGGCCACTGCCTCCGGCCAGGTGTGCAGCTTCTCCACCAGAGGGACCCGGCCGCGGCCGGCCTGCTTGGCCGCCTCCCGGGCGATCCGCTGCCACCTTTCCCGCCGCTGCTCTCCTTTGGCAGCATCCAGGCGTACCACCACCCGTTCCGTCAGCACCGGCACCAGGGTTGTGACTCCGATCTCGGTGGCCTTCTGCACCACCAGATCCATTTTTTCCCCTTTGGCCACGCCCTGGTACAAAACGACGGGCAGGGGCGGTTCCCGCCGGCAGGGAAACTCCGCCGCAATCCTGCCCACCACTTCTCTCCCATCCGTCTTTTCCACCACCACGGTGTATTCCTTTTCTCCGTCCATGACGGTTATCTCCTCGCCGGGACGGCAGCGTAGGACTTTGCTCAGGTGGCGGGCATCTTCACCCCGGATGAAAACTTTTCCCCCCCGCAATGTCCTCGGGTTGCACTAAGAAAAACGGCACCGCTTAGCTCCCCTTCCGGCAGAGGAATGCCAGCCATTCCCCTGACTTTTTCTCTTCTTCCAGAAGCAAACCGGCTTCCGTCAGCTTCTCTTTGACCATCTCAGCTTTGCCGGTCACGATACCGGAGGCAATAAAAAATCCTCCCGGCGCTAAAATTTCCCCTACCGGCCAGGCCAGTTCGGCAATGACCCGAGCCAAGATGTTGGCCACCACTAAATGAGGCCTCTCTCCTCCTAAGAGGGCCGCCACCTTCGCCCTCTCTTCCGGCCGGAGGAAATCGGCTTCTTTTACTTGCACTCGATCCTGAAGACGGTTTAAGCGAACGTTTTCTTCGGCCACTTCCACCGCCAGGGGATCCACGTCCACCGCCAGCACCCGTCCGGCCCCCAAAAGGGCCGCCGCCAGGGCCAGGATCCCCGACCCGGTACCCACGTCCAGGACGACCTCGCCGCCCCGGATCACCTTCTCTAAAAACTGCAAAGACAGGGCGGTGGTGGGGTGGGTGCCGGTACCAAAAGCCATACCCGGATCCAGGAGAAGGGGCACTTCCCCGGGACTGGGTCTATACTCCTCCCAGGAAGGGACGACCACTAACTTTTCCCCCACCTTCAACGGGTGGAAGTATTTTTTCCAGCTTTCCGCCCAGTCCTCTTCAGCCACCCGGTCAACTTCTAAGTCGGCCACGGTGCCGGGCATAATCTCCTCCCGGAGAAAGTTCAATTTTTCCCGGATGGCAGCCAGCCGGTCGGGCCAACTTTCGTCCGCCGGGTAGTAGGCCTTCACCCGGACAGAGCCGGGAGGACAGGGAGGACGGTCGGGCTTCTCTTCCTCTTCCTCCCCTCCTCCCGCCAATTCCACCGCCACTCCAGCCGCCCCGGCTTCGGTGAGAACGGCCGCCACCGCTTCCTCCGCCTCCGGCCGGGTCAGGACCTTCACTTCCCAGTAGAGCAAAACGGTCACTCCTTTTTAGCCCATGAAGGCGTCTTTCATCTTTTCAAAAAAATTTTTGTTTACCCCGGTAGGGTTTTCGCCGCTCTCCCGGGCGAACTGCCGCAGCAGCTCCTTCTGTTTTTCCGTGAGACGGGTGGGCACCACGATCCGAACCGTAACCAACTGGTCGCCCCGTCCCCGGCCATGGAGATCGGGAATCCCTTTCCCTTTCAGGCGGAAAACGGTACCAGTCTGGGTACCGGCGGGGATTTTGAGTTTGGCCTTACCGTCTAAGGTAGGTACTTCTATTTCATCACCCAAGGCCGCCTGTGGGAAGGAAATGGGCACTTCCATGACCACATTGCGGCCTTCGCGGCGGAAAATCTTGTGGGGCTTGACGTGAATCCGGATGTAGAGGTCGCCGGGCGGGCCGCCCCGTTCACCAGGTTCGCCTTCTCCGCTCAGACGCAGGCTGTAACCATCGTCCACCCCGGCGGGGATGCGGATGTGAACCCGCCGCTGTTGCCGTACTTTACCGCGACCGTGGCAGCGCGGGCACGGCTTGTCTATCACCCGACCTTCACCCTGGCAGCGGGGGCAGGTCCTGGTCTGAACGATCTGGCCAAAGAGGATGTTCTGGGTAGTACGAATCTGACCGGTGCCGCCGCACATATCACAGGTACGCGGGCTGGTTCCCGGCGCCGCCCCGCTGCCATGGCAAGTGCTGCACTCCGTCAGGATGGGAATGTGGATGTCCTTCTCGGCTCCGAAAGCGGCTTCCTCAAAGGTTATTTCCAGGTCATAGGCCACATCGGCCCCTTTCTGCGGGCCGCGCCGGCGGGACTCCCGGCCCCAGCCGCCGCCGAAAAACATATCGAAGAGGTCGCCAAAGGCGTCAAAACCTCTGGCAAAATCGCCAAAGCCACCAAAATCCTCGTAAGTGCCGCCGCTCGCGCCGCCAAAACCACCCATGGGACCGTCGGGATGGCCGTAACGGTCGTAGTTGGCCCGTTTCTCGGGATTAGAAAGAACTTCGTAGGCCTCGTTGATTTCTTTAAACTTTTCTTCGGCTTCTTTGTTGCCCGGGTTTAAGTCCGGGTGGTACTTGCGGGCCAGTTTCCGGTATGCTTTTTTAATTTCTTCTTCGGTGGCGTTGCGGGGCACACCTAAAATTTCATAATAATCTTTTTTGCTCATGGCCAACCTCCTGCACCCTTACACAGGATAGCTGTAAAAGGCCTTAATTTATTTTATACCGCCCGTTAAAAAAAGTACAGGGGCGCACACTCACCCCTGTCAGCCGGTGATACTCCTACTTCTGGTCGTCGTCCATTACCTTGTAGTCGGCGTCCACTACCTTTTCTCCCCCGGGCGAACTTCCTCCCTGCTGGGTACTGCCACCAGCCGCGCCGGCAGCCCCGCGCTGGTACATGAGGGTGGTCAGTTCGTACAGGGGTTTGGTAAGGGCTTCCGTTTTGGCTTTTATGGCCTGGACGTCGTTGCCGGCCAGAGCCTGTTTCAGCTCGTCAATAGCCCGGCGCACCTCGTCGGCCTTGGCCTTGTCGACTTTGTCGCCGAACTCACGCAGCGTTTTCTCTGCCTGGTAAATCATGGAGTCGGCGTTGTTGCGGGCCTCGGCCTCTTCTCTCCGTCTGCGGTCTTCCTCGGCGTGGGCCTCGGCTTCCTTCATCATGCGCTGAATTTCCTCTTCGGAAAGACCGGTGCTGCCGGTGATGGTAATAGCCTGCTGGTTACCGGTAGCCAGGTCTTTCGCGGAAACGTGGACAATACCGTTGGCGTCGATATCGAACTTAACCTCGATCTGCGGCACTCCCCGCGGCGCCGGCGGAATACCGGAGAGGATGAAGTTGCCGAGCAGCTTGTTGTCTCGCGCCATGGGCCGCTCGCCCTGGTACACCTTGATTTCTACGGAAGTCTGGTTGTCAGTAGCGGTGGAGAAGATCTGGCTCTTGGAGGTAGGAATGGTGGTGTTGCGCGGAATGATAACGGTAAACACGCCGCCCAAGGTTTCGATACCCAGGGAAAGGGGAGTTACGTCCAGCAGCAGAACATCCTTGACCTCTCCGGCCAGAACCGCCGCCTGGATGGCAGCCCCAATGGCCACCACCTCGTCCGGGTTAACCCCTTTGTGGGGTTCTTTCCCCAAGAAGCGGCGGATGGCTTCCTGTACCGCCGGAATCCGGGTGGAACCTCCCACCAGGATAACTTTGTCAATATCCTTGGGCTCCAAGCCAGCGTCGGCCAGAGCCTGACGCGTGGGTCCCATGGTTTTTTCTACCAAGTCGGCGGTGAGTTCCTCAAACTTGGCCCGGGTGAGGGTGACGTCGATGTGTTTGGGACCGGTGTGGTCGGCGGCGATGAATGGCAGGTTGATGTTGGTGGAAGTCACGCTGGAAAGCTCGATCTTGGCTTTTTCCGCCGCCTCCTTCAACCGCTGCATGGCCATGCGGTCGTTGCGCAGGTCTATGCCATGCTCTTTGCGGAACTCTTCCACCAGCCAGTTAATGATGCGGTCGTCGAAGTCATCGCCACCCAAACGGTTGTTACCGCTGGTGGCCTTCACTTCAAAGACGCCGTCGCCGATTTCCAGGATAGAAACGTCAAAAGTACCGCCGCCTAAGTCGTAGACCAGGATGGTCTGACTCCCTTCTTTGTCCAGACCGTAAGCCAAAGCGGCCGCCGTCGGTTCGTTGATAATCCGCAGCACTTCCAGACCGGCGATCCGCCCGGCGTCCCGGGTTGCCTGCCGCTGGGCGTCGGTGAAGTAGGCGGGAACGGTAATCACCGCCTTGGTAACCGGCTCGCCCAGGTAGGCTTCAGCATCAGCTTTCAGTTTTTGAAGAATCATCGCCGAAATCTCCTGGGGAGTGTAAGCCTTCCCGTCAATATGAACTTTATAGTCAGTCCCCATGTGGCGTTTGATGGACATTATCGTCCGTTCCGGGTTGGTGATAGCCTGTCTTTTGGCCGCCTGGCCGACCAGACGCTCACCCGTCTTGGTAAACGCCACCACGGAAGGAGTAGTCCGTCCCCCTTCCGCATTGGGGATAACAGTCACTTCGCCTCCTTCCATAACGGCAATACAGGAGTTGGTAGTTCCAAGGTCAATACCTACTACTTTGCCCATCTGCATCTACCTCCATCGTTGAATTTTACTGGACTGAAACTTTGACCATAGCCGGTCGAATTACTTTCCCCTTCAGGGTGTAGCCTTTCTGCAACTCTTCTACCACCGTGTTTTCCGGGTAGCGATCGTCCTGGACCTGCATTACCGCTTCATGGCAGGAGGGATCAAAGGGACAGCCCACCGCTTTGATGGGCTCCACGCCTTCGGCAGCAAGAATTTCCATAAACTGGCGGTGAATAAGGTTGACCCCTTCCAGCAAGCGGGTGCCGTCCGTTTCCCCGGCCGCTAAGGCCCGCTCTAAGTTGTCAAGAACCGGCAGGAGTTTGACAATAAGTCCTTCCGCCGCAAAGCGGGCCATTTCTTCCTTTTCCCTCTGAGTGCGGCGGCGAAAATTATCAAAGTCGGCCTGCAAACGGAGGAGCCGTCTCATGTATTCCTCGATAATCGCCTCTTTCAACCTGAGCTCGTCCTGCAGTTTTTGAATAATTTTGCTTGGATCCGGCTGTTCTTCCGCCGCAGCCGGCTCACCCTCAGCCGGAGAAGTTTCTTCTTCCCCTGCCGTCTCCTTGGTGTCACCTTCGGCTGCAGTCCCCTCTTTTTCTTTGCCTTCCTCGGAAGGCGCGGGGGCCTCAGCCTTTCCTGCCGCTTCTTCTTTATTTTCCGTAGCTTCTTCCCTTTCTACAGAAGCCGTATTCTTGGCTTCTTCCTGCTCCTCCGCCGTTAATTCTTTTTCCCTTTCCGCCACCGCTTTCCACCTACCTTTCCAGCCATTCCTCTTCGTGGCTGTTTTTCTTCTTTTCTTCTTCTTTCATGCGGATAATAGTATCAATTCGCAAAATGGCCACAGCAATCTCTCCTGCCGCCTTTATAGCATGGTATTTCACCGGAGTGGGATCTACCACTCCCAATTCCAGCATATCAGCTATTTCGCCCGTTTCACAGTCCACCGCTAAAGAACAGCTATCTTTCTCTTCCTGGGCCGCCAGAACATCCCCGATTTTTTCCAGGGGATTGAAACCGGCGTTGGTGACAATCTGCATAAAAGGCCGCTTCAGGGCCTCAATAACACATTCAAACCCGTAGACGGCCATTCCCCGCACCTGGCTCTTCTGGCGGGAAAGATAACGGGAGAGGGCTAACTCCACCGCTCCTCCTCCGGGAACATAACCGCCCCGTACCGCTGCCTGTAAGGAAGAGGCGGCATCCCGGGCAATCCGCTCCCGCTCACCCACCACCTCGTCAGTGGCGGCTCCCACCAAGACGGTGGCCGCCGGCTTGCCTGCTCCGCGGAAGATACGCACCAGTTCTAGCTTCTTATCCACTTCCACCCTGGCTGCCCGCCCCAAGTAGTTTTCCAATTCTCCGGCCGATTTTTTCAGACCGGTCCGCTTGATACTACGAGCGCCGGTATGCTCGCGGGCTTTTTCCAGTTCCCGGTTGGCCACCCGCTGGATGACCATGACACCAGCATCGGTTAAGATCTCCTCGGCCTCGTCGTCCACACCCCGGTCTACTAAAACCAGTCCGACGCCCAGCTCCACGATTTTGTGAATCCATTCCCGAAACTCCTGCCTGAGTTCCAGGTAGCGCTTAAACCCGGCCTCGGTCCCAAGGGCCTCTTCTTCCAGCTCTTCTGGCTCCAGAGCGTCATCCACTACCAGGACCTTCACATCCTCCAGGGAAGTGGGCATGAGGGTATTCATGGGCTCCTTGGTGATTATCACTCCCTGGAAGACTTGGTTTTCCGCCCCTTCTTTAGCCATTACTGCATCGGCCAGTTTGAAGCCCCGCTCTCTCAGTTTCTCCCTTCCCGTTAGGCGGGCTGCTTCCATCACCAGAGCGGCGATGTCCTCGTGTTCCCTGCCAGCGATGAGGGCCACCCGGGCCAGAACAGGATCATCTAAACCTGCCACCGGGCGGCTCAGACGGTTCAGTTCTTCCAAGGCCAGGGCAATTCCTTTTTTTATCCCTTCAATGACGCGGGTTACCGGTACCCCCCGCACCACCTGGCTCACGGCTTCGCCCACTAAGGCCCCGGCCAGCACGGTAGCTGTGGTGGTCCCGTCCCCCACTTCTTCCTGCTGGGCCCGGGCCACGTTCACCACCATACGGGCTGCCGGGTGACTGGCCTCCATCATCGTAAGAATGGTGACGCCGTCATTGGTAATGACTACGTCACCGAACTTATCCACCAGCATAGTATCCAAGCCTTTGGGTCCCAGAGTTCCTTCTACGGCTGCCGCAATAGCCCGCACGGCATTGGCGTTGGTCATTAAAGCCGCCAATCTTTCATCAACTTCCGAACCAGAAGAAGCCTGCTGTTTGAGACTCATCCTCGTCCTCCTCAACGGTAGTACCTGGTAAGGATCTTGCTCAGGGAGTGAGCGATAAATTCAAGGATGGAAACAACCTTATCATATTCCATCCGCGTGGGCCCGATAACCCCTACCGATCCCATAATCTGGTTGTCAACGGAATAAACGGCCGTTACCACACTACAATCTTCAAACTCAGGTATGTTGTTCTCCCGGCCAATGCGCACTGTAACCTCATGGGGGTTGTCGGTCCGGACCTGAAGCAGGTTGCGCAAAACGTCTTCCTGCTCCAAAAGCCCGAGCAAGGTTTTAACTTTGCTGATGTCCCTGAATTCTGGCTGGTTTAATATGTTCAGCATCCCGCGCAAATATACTTTTTCCTCCTGTTCCAGGGTAAGGGCTTCCTGAAGCATCTCCACCGCCGTGTCAAAAATATGGTGGTGCCCGGCTAACTCGTGATAGATCTCTTTAACCAGAGTGAGCCTGATCTTCTCCACCGGCACCCCCCGCAGCTTGGCTGTTAGCACCCGGCTGATTACAGCCAAGTCCTCATCCGTCAGGCGGTCCGGCACTTCGATAAGTTTATGATGAACAGTACCGGTAGAAGTAACCACTACCAACAACGCCTTGCCGCCTTCCAACGGCACCAGTTGCACCTGCTTGAACACGGAGGAAACCTCCGCCGGTCCCATTACCACAGCGGCGTAGGGGATCATTTCCGCCAGAAGTCGCCCCGTCTCCTGGATTATCTGCCCGATCTGCTTGCATTTGTTTTCGTAACCTTCTAAGATAAAACGCCTTTCGGCTGGCGTAAGCCGGTGTTTGTGCATCAGGTAATCCACGTAATAACGGTAACCTTTCTGGGAAGGTATCCTCCCAGCAGAAGTATGGGGCTGCTCGATATAGCCCATTTCCTCTAAATCGGCCATCTCATTCCGGATAGTGGCCGGACTTACCCCCAAGCGGTATTTGCGGGCAATGGTCCGTGATCCTACCGGCTCGGCCGAAGCAATGTAGTCCTGGACTATGGCTGCCAGGACCTGTTTTTTGCGTTCGGTAAGCATACTCCCTCACCTACCTTTAGCACTCAACAGCAGAGAGTGCTAATGCATCAATATTAAAAATAACACCCCGGCCCACTCTTGTCAAGATTTTCCCAGCTGGGGTAAAAATGCTTCGTAAAGCCAATTTGGAGCTATCTGCTGATGGTTTTACTCCAGTTGTTTCTCTTCTTCAGGTAATGACCTCACAGCGGGTTGCCGTCGATGAAAGACTCACCCGGGTTGAGGTGGCAGGGAACACAGTCTTTGTCATTCCCCATGTTGCCCTTGTTTCCGTGGCAGGTCCTCTTCCCCTTCCCGGGGAACTACCCCCTTTCCCGCGGTTCCCGCTGCTTCTCCTCGGTTCAGGAAGTACAGTTCTTCCACCAGGAAGGAACTTCCCTTTTTCATAATTACCACCCCAAATTTGCGGGATTGTTCACTCGCAGGCGGAAAAGAAAGAAGGGGCCGCCTTAACAGCGACCCACAACCGCAGGGGGAACTAACAGCGCCAGCATACGCACGGTAGAGGAATAGGAAAAGGAGAGCAGCGTTGGCAAAAACAGCAGAGCCCGCCCACGTTTGTGAAGGCGGTAACTTTAACTTATACAAAGTTTCGCCGTTGAAGGCGAAAATCCTGCTTCTTCCTGAAAATTTTGTTTTAAATTCATAGGAAACTATCCCTGGGTAATTATTTTCGCCCACATGCCGGGCATTCCTCATCCCGCTCTAATTCAATCTCCCGAAAACGCATAGAGAGAGCGTCGTACTGAAGTAGTCTTCCCACCAAAAGTTCTCCCACTCCCAGGATTATTTTTATCGCCTCCGTGGCTTCAATCATCCCAATCAGCCCGGGTACCGTTCCCAGGACACCGGCCTGGGCGCAGGAGGGTACTTCCTCCGGTGCCGGAATGTCGCGGAACACACAGCGGTAGCAAGGTCCATCGTAGGGCATAATGGTCATAACCTGGCCTTTAAGCCCCAAAACCCCGCCGTGGATAAAAGGCCGGCGCAGTTTCAGACATGTTTCGTTGATGAGATAACGGGTAGGGAAATTGTCGCTCCCGTCCACCACCACCTGGTAATCCCTCACTATCTCCTCGGCATTCCCCTCCTCTAACCGGCAGTAATAAGGTACGATTTCGATTTCCGGATTCAGGGCCTGGAGCTTCTCCCGGGCCGATTCCACTTTGGGCCGGCCGATATCAGGAGTAAAGTGAAGTATCTGACGCTGTAGATTGCTCAAATCCACCCTGTCGCCGTCGACGATCCCTATTCTCCCCACGCCGGCCGCTGCCAGATAATAAGCAATAGCCGAGCCCAAGCCCCCCGTTCCCACCACCAGGACGGAAGCTTTTTTCAGTTTTTCCTGGCCCGCTCCGCCGATCTCCGGAATGAGCAACTGCCGGCCGTAACGCTGAATTTCTTTTTCGGACAGAGCAAATTTCATAGCGCTTTTTCTTCCCCCTATTAATTAATGAAAATTATCCTTGAAAATATTAGGCAGCCAGGCAAAAATTCCTCCTCGTTAAATTGAAACAAAGTAATAAACCTTTGCCCAGCCGCTCAAGCTATTGGTGCAGGGGGTGAAAAATTTGGGCAAAAAAAGAAAAAAAGACAGCGAACGAGAACAGTTGAAATTAGAGATTGCCGCTGAAATCGGTCTTCTGGAAAAAATAAAACGGGAAGGGTGGAAAAGCCTGTCCGCCGCCGAGACAGGACGCATCGGCGGCCTTCTCCTCCGCCGTTTACAAAAGGAAGAACATTAACAATAATTACCTGCCGGCACATCCGCCTCAGGCAGGTCAACCAAAATAACGTCCACGCCAATGCGGGTTATTCTCTCCCAGGGGATGACGATATCTTCTGAACGCCCAAAGAAGCCGAAGATCCGGTTATTTCCCGGCAGGATAATAGCTTTTATCCGTCCCATCTGGAGATCTATCTCGATGTCCTTGATCATTCCCAGCCGCCGGCCGTTAACCACGTTGATAACTTCCCGGACCCTGAGATCAGAAATTTTGACCACGGGGCCCTCACCTCCTCATCATATTATATGAGGAAGGAGGAAAATGTGACTTATCTTTCTTTCTCCCTTACCCCGCGGTAAGGAACGGGAACAAACTGAACCGAAGGTCGCCGCTGGCCAGGCTGGGGATAAAGTTCCATCAGAGCATATATTTCCCCCGGCATTTCACTGCTCACAGGCAGTCCCATTTCTTTAAGCCGTTCCAGGGTAATGGGATAGTCATGAGTCCAGCGGCCGTCGGTAAGAACTTCTGCCAGCTTTTCCGCCTTTTCCCCTTCCATCTTATCCAGCAGAAGCTCCCGCACAAACTCCCGTACCTGCCGCATAGCCTTACCGGCTATGTCCGCCATGATCAGAGTCCTGTCGTCCAACTCGTTTTTGTCTTTTTTGTCAACCGCATTGAGAATGGACGCTGCTGGCCATTCTCCCAGTTGAGGGTCCATCGGTCCCAGCACAGCGTTGCTATCCATGACGATTTCATCTGCCGCCAGGCAAAGGAGAGTCCCGCCCGACATGGCGTAATGAGGGACAAACACCGTTACCTTAGCCCTGTGATTTTTTAACGCCCGGGCAATCTGCTCCGCCGCCAGCACCAGCCCTCCCGGAGTATGAAGGACAATGTCCAGGGGCATGTCATCTGGCGTGAGCCGGATGGCCCGCAAAATTTGTTCCGAATCTTCGATGTTGATATACCTGCTGATGGGAATTCCCAGCAGGCTTAAAGCTTCCTGGCGGTGGATAAGGGTTATGACCCGGGAGCCGCGTTTTGCTTCCAGCCGCCGGAGCAGGCGGAGGCGAGCAAGTTCCAGCCGCTGCTGTTTCAAGGCCGGGACAAAACTGAGTAAGATGAGAAGAAACCAGAATAAATCAAAGCCGGACAAAATAAATCCCTCCCGCCGGAAAAAGTCTGCTGCGTGGTACAAGCTGGGTAAAAACTGCATCCGCTTCTGCCTTTAGTTTGCCCTCGGGCGGGAGGGAATAGTTTTTGTTTATTTTTCCTGGGCCAAAGCCTTATCCTTTACTTCTTCCAGCCATTCCAGCAGTTTAAACCTAACCTTTACTCCTTCTTTTCCCTCTTCCCCTTTCTCCCTTTTCTTTACCTTACCCATGTCTTCCTTCATCTTCGCAGCAGCCAGGACCGGAGAACCTCTTCCCTCCTCAGCTACCGTCAGGTCTTGCAAACAAAGAGGCGGAAAGAGAACACACCACCAGTTGCTCCCCTGTCCTTCGCCCAGGACCACCTTTACCGCCTCGTACTGTCCGGCAGGCAACAACAGAGGACCGTAGCGGCGGGCGGGAAAGGAGAAGCGTCCCAGGACCGCCTGCACCGGGTAATCGTAACCTTCCTGCTGTACCACCCTGCGGGCCGTTGCTTCTATTCGCCCAAGGTTGCGGGCAGCAATTTCCCGCGCCTCCCGAAAGTCGCGAGCCCCTTCGAAATCCTCCCGCATTTCAGCAAGAATGGCATCCCTTACTTTTAGTTTCAACCGCTGATCTTCTATCCCATCGCTTGCCGCCACCACGTGCAGGCGGAGAAATCCTTCCTTCCCTTCCCTCTTTTCTCCTCCCAGCCACAGGGGAAGACTGTAACCGATCACCCCCACCAGGAGGAGCAAAAGAGCCATTAGCAATCTTTTCTTCGCCAGCAAAATTCTCTTCCTCCTTTACTTTCTGCGGCCGCACCGGCCTTTCTCGGCTTCCAGTTCTCAAATGTATTTGCGCATGTGTTTTAGCGCCGCCTTTTCCAATCGGGAAACCTGAGCCTGGGAAATTCCTATCTCTTCTGCCACCTCCATCTGGGTTTTCCCTTCGAAGAAGCGCAGGGTAAGAATAAGGCGTTCCCGTTCGCTCAATTTGCGCATCGCTTCCCGCACGGCAATACCTTCCAGCCAGTTGCTATCGTGATTTTTTTCGTCGCTGATCTGGTCCATGACAAAGATGGGGTCGCCACCGTCGTTGTATATGGGCTCAAAGAGAGAAACCGGTTCCTGAATAGCATCCAGAGCAAAGACCACTTCTTCTTTGGGCATGTTCAGTTCAGCGGCAATCTCGTCAATGGATGGCTCCCGAGAATATTTGTTAACCAGCTTGTCCCGTACCTGCAAAGCCCGGTAAGCTATGTCCCGCAGAGAGCGGCTTACCCGGATGGGATTGTTGTCCCGTAGGTAACGGCGGATCTCACCGATAATCATAGGAACAGCGTAGGTGGAAAATTTTACATTTTGATTGAGGTCAAAATTATCAATAGCCTTCATCAGACCGACACATCCCACCTGAAAAAGGTCATCCACATATTCGCCGCGGTTGGTAAAGCGCTGGATAACACTGAGAACCAGGCGCAAGTTACCGTTAATCAGTTTACTGCGGGCTTCCTGGTCTCCTGCTTTCATAGCTTTAAATAATTCCCGCATTTCAGCGTTGGTGAGAACGGGTAACCGGGAAGTGTTTACCCCACAGATTTCTACTTTGTTAACCATCACGGCACCTCTTTTGCTACGTTCTTCCAGTAATTCAATTTTCAGTATTTATCGTCTTTATTTTTCAGTATTGCCCCTGCCTCGTCCCCTTATTCAGGAAGAAAAAGAAAAGCCCGCCTACACGACGGACCTGGAAAAATAACAATGGGCTGCCGTAAAGAGCAGCCCGTGGTGGCCTTTTTAACTTTTTAGTATCTCGTCAGATATTCCTCGATTTCCCAGGGGTGAACCTGCATTCTGTAGCGGTCCCACTCGATCCGCTTGGCTTCGACAAAGCGGCTGAAAACGTGGGGACCCAGGGCTTCCTTGATGACCTCGTCCTTCTCCAATTCATCTAAGGCCTCTTTCAGGTCCTCGGGTAGACAGCCTATTCCCAGCTCCTGCCGCTCCGCCGCCGTCATTTCGTATATGTTGCGGTCGCAAGGTGGCGGTGGGGCAATTTTGTTTTTGATCCCGTCCAGTCCGGCGTGGAGGCAAACGGCAAAAGCGAGATAAGGATTGCAGGAGGGGTCAGGACTGCGCAGCTCAATGCGAGTAGACATTCCCCGTTTGGCCGGGATGCGGATAAGAGGACTGCGGTTTTGGACCGACCAGGCTATGTAAACCGGCGCTTCGTAACCGGAGACCAGCCGTTTGTACGAGTTCACGGTGGGATTGGTAATAGCTGTAATAGCCCGGGCATGTTTCATCAAGCCGCCGATAAAATACAGGGCTGTCTCGCTGAGCTGCATGGGAGCGTTGGGATCGTAGAAGGCGTTTTCCCCGTTTTTCATCAGAGAGATATTGAGGTGCATGCCAGAGCCGGCAATCCCGAAAATAGGTTTGGGCATAAAGGAAGCGTGCAGGCCGTGGCGCTGGGCTATAGTCCGCACCACAAATTTGAAGGTTACCACTTTGTCGGCAATGTCCAAAGCATCGGAATACTTAAAGTCGATTTCGTGCTGCCCAGGAGCCACCTCATGGTGGGATGCCTCGATTTCAAACCCCATCTGCTCTAAGGCCAGCACCATATCCCGGCGGGCGTCTTCGCCTAAATCAAGAGGGGTGAGATCGAAGTATCCGGCGCGGTCATGAGTAATTACCGTGGGTTTCCCTTCATTGTCCACGTGGAAGAGGAAGAATTCGGCCTCCGGACCCACGTTCATAGTAAAGCCCATTTTAGCCGCCTCACTAAGAGCCCGCTTGAGCACATAGCGGGGGTCACCGATAAAAGGCTGCCCGTCGGCAGTGTAAATATCGCAGATGAGCCGGGCAACTCCTCCGTCCCGGGGCCGCCAGGGGAAAATGACAAAAGTGTCCGGATCGGGACGCAGGTACATGTCCGATTCCTCAATGCGGACAAACCCTTCGATGGAAGAACCATCAAACATCAGTTCGCCGTCCAGAGCTTTTTCCAACTGCTCCACCGGGATGGCCACGTTCTTCAGCATTCCTAAGATGTCGGTAAACTGGAGGCGGATAAACTTTATCCCCGTTTCCCTGACAATTTGCAAAATGTCTTCTTTTGTGAGATGCGACACCGGTAATACACCTCTTCGCCTGCTATTTTTTAAAAATAAAAAAGAATCTCACCCATAGGTAGTATACCAACGGGCGGGGAAAAAGAAAAGGATTTTCAATCTTTTTTCAACTCTCTCGCCAGCAAGATTGCTTCGGCTATACGCCGCATGGGTATCCGTTTCTCCATGCTCTGCTTCTGCAAACGCCGGTAAGCCTCCTCTTCCGTTAAGCCATACTGCTGCATTAAGAAACCCTTGGCCCGTTCGATAATCTTTCGGCTCTCTAATTCTTCCCGGAGCTTCCTCACTTCCTTTTCCAGATGGGAAATTTCCTGAAAATTGCTCACAGCCAGTTCCACCGCAGCCAGCAGCTCGTTTTCTTCTACCGGAGCCGGGAGCAGAGAGAAAACCCGAGCCTCCCGGGCCCCTTCCAGGAGGGTAGAGGTAAGGTGGGTATACACCAATATCGCCGGACAAATCCTGTCCTCCATAGCAATACGGGCTACCTCAATCCCCTTTTTCCCCTTAAGTTCATCTGCCAAGATTACCAGATCGGGTGCCAGGGTGCGCAGCATTTTGAGAGCCGTAAGCCCGTCTTCCGCTTCTCCCGCCACCGTGTAGCCTAAGCGCTGAAGAAGGTTTTTTATCTTTTTCCGCTCCGTTTCCTTGCCGCCAGCCACCACTATCCGGTACTGTTCCTGCATAAAAATTCACCCCTCAATCAGGGAAGAAATGGCCCTCTGGAGCCTGGGGAGGCTCCTGGAGGGCCATTGGACCAGCAAAAACCAGGCTTCTTTATTATATCCTCTCGCCGGCACCTTCATTTAGCTGTATGCCGGGAGAGTCTTTTCCATATCCCCGAGCTTATCCCAAAATCTTCTCCACTTCTTCCGCATCCAGATCCATGATGTACTTAATGCCGGTAATTTCAGCGGCTTCTTTGGTAAGGGCAGCCACGTCGTCGCGGGTAATGTAGGAAAGGGCAAACTTACGCGCACCACACATGAACTGCCGCAACCCCTGAGCCAGGCGCTCGAAGTAGGTGTAAACACCGATGGCACCCACTGGCAGGCGTTCGAAGGCCTCTTTGCCCAGCTTGTGCTTGAGCTCGCTGGCAGCGATAAAGACCTGCTCCAGTTTTTCGCCGTACTTCTTGTACTCGTTGGGTACCTTGCCGGCCTTGACGGCTTCGCCCACCGTCTTGCCCACCATAGCGGCGGTAAGGGGCGAACGAGCCATACCAATAGCCTTGGTGTAAGGTGCGCCAATGGCCAGTCCTTTGAAGATGTGGTCTTCGAGAGTAAAGCCACCGGCAATAGCCACCGGCGGAATGTAAGCCCCTTTCGCCGCCAGCCGGTCCAGATATTTCACCAGCAGTCCCTGGATGTAAACGGTGGGGATACCCCATTCGTTCATCATCCGCCACGGGCTCATACCGGTACCGCCGCCAGCGCCGTCTACGGTGAGGAGGTCGATCTTGGCATCGGAAGCCCACTTCACCGCCCGGGCCAGGTCAGCAGGCCGGTACGCACCGGTCTTCAGAAATACGTACTTGGCGCCTGCTTTACGCAGTTCTTCTACTCTGGTCATGAAGGCTTCGTATTCGGCCATGCCGATACGGGAATGGCGCTCAAATTCGCTGAAAGCTCCGGCTTTAAAAGCTTCCTGCACGTTGGGATCAGTGGGATCGGGCAGAACTACATAGCCCCGCTCTTTCAGTTGCAGGGCCCGCTCCAGGGTGTTCAGTTTAACTTCACCGCCGATGTCCTTGGCCCCTTGACCCCATTTGAGTTCTACCGCTTCCACCCCTAGTTTTTCTATGGCGTATTCCTGAACACCCAACCGGGTATCTTCCACGTTGGCCTGAACGGCCACAAAGCCCTTGCCGTTATACCAATCCTGGAAATCTTTCACTCGTTTGGCCAGATTGGGCGAATGCACAACCCGGCCGTTCTTGATTTCCACATTGGGGTCCATGCCGCAAACGTTTTCTCCGATAACGATCCCTACGCCAGAAATGGCAGCACCAGCCGCGAGATGCTCCCAGTTGTCAGCCGCTACGTTGGTCGAGCCCATTCCGGCAATAACGATGGGGAGATTGAGTTTGAGGTCGCCGTTGGCACCTACCGCCGACTCCAGATTAACCGCCGGGAAAATGGCCTTGTCCGGATCAGCTTCGATACCATAGGCTCCTACTGCCGAACCCATGATGTTGAAGTGGGAGTAGTCCACCGGATAGTCCTTTTCGGAAGCAGACGTGGTCTTACCGAAAGGCTGGGGATAAAGAACTTCCTTGCCCCGCACAGAAGATTTGCCAATTTCACACAAACCGGGGCAGCCGTCAAGGCAGGTTACACACATGCCGCTGAAAGGACAGAAGCTATCGCCGGTGCGCAGCTTGGTAAGGGTTGCTGCCGAAGCGTTGAGACCTTTGCTAAAAGTCATGAGTTCCATCCTCCCTCAAAACATTTTTTAAAATCAAAAAATACACTCCAACTCGGGGCTTGCAAATACCCAACTCGCCGGACCGCACCCGCCCCTGAAGCCGGTCCTGCCCTACCTTACTTTCCTCACCTCCCAGTATAAGCTCTCTTTGTTTTTAACTAATAACCTAATAATGAAGGAGATATTCCTCCAGTTCCCACGGGTGAACCCGGGACTGGTAACGCTCCCACTCCTCCTTTTTCACGGAAAGGTAACGGCGGCAAATTTCCTCGCCCAAAGTTTGTCTCACTACTGCATCTTCTGCCAGCGCCGTCAGAGCCTCTGCCAGATGACGGGGCAGAAGCCTTTTCTCTCCCTCGGCCGGGAAAGGAGGAGGCAACTTTTCCTCTTTTTCCACTCCGTCCATCCCGGCAGTCAACACCGCAGCCAAAGCCAGGTAAGGGTTAGCCGTAGGATCAGGACTGCGCCAGATTATTCTCGTTTCTGCCAAGCGCGGTGCCGGCACCCGCAGCATGGTCCTCCTCTCTTCTTCTGACCAGGCTGCCACCACCGGCGCCCCGTTGTCAGAAGACAGAAGTCGTTTGTAACTGTTGACCAGGGGATTGCCTACAGCCGTGAGGGCCCCGGCATGGCGAATCAAGCCGGCCAGGAAGCTACCTGCTAAGGCGCTGAGGCCGTATTCCTTTTCTGGATCGGAAAAAGCGTTCTTCTCTCCCTGCCAGAGGGAGAGGTGAAGATGCATGCCCGACCCGCCGTACTCGTTAAAAGGTCGGGGCATGAAAGAAGCGTGCAGTCCGTGGCGCTGGGCAATGGTTCGCACTACAAATTTGAAAGTCACTATGCTATCAGCAATAGTTAGGGCTGGGCCTTCTTTGAGGAAAATCTCATGCTGCCCCGGATAAATCTCGTGGTGGGAAGAAGAAACTTCAAACCCCATTTCCTGCAGGGTGAGTACCATGTCCCGGCGGGCGTTTTCCCCCAAGTCTACCGGCGTAAGATCGCAGTAGCCGGCCCGGTCATGGGCCACTGGCAGGGGTTTCCCCTGGGAATCGGTTTGGAGGAGATAAAACTCGATCTCCGCCCCCACCTGCAGCTCCAGGCCCTTCTCCCTCAGCCGGGCTAGCTCCTTTTTCAAAATCGAGCGGGAACAACAGCCATAGGGTTCCCCCTTCGGCGTGAAGACATCACAAATCAGTCTGGCTACTGCTCCTTCCCGAGGACGCCAGGGGAAGATAACAAAGGTCGCCGGATCGGGCAGCAGGTGAATATCCGCCTCCCGGGAACCTACTCCGCCGTCCACGGCAGAACTGTCGAAAGTTATTTTTCCCTCCAGAGCCCGGGGCAGTTCTTCTACGGGAATGGCGATATTTTTCAATCGCCCGAAAATATCGGTAAATTGGAGCCGGACAAACTTAACATTGTATTCTTCCGCCCGCTCCAGCACCTCTTGATGAAGACTCATATCTCCTTTCCTCCCTGAAAAACAAAAACGTCCCACAAGCGTTACGGCAGTACGCCGCACGCTTTGGGACGTCCTTGCCCCACACAAGCGCTATTCAAGTCACATTTTATGCTTGCTTAAAGGAAAAATCAAGTAGGTTTAAAAAAAATACTGTATACTCGAATTGTTCTATCCTTCTTCTTTCCCCAGCTTGAGAATAATTTCTTTGGCCACACGCCCCATAGTTACGCAGCGGTCCATACTCAGTTTCTGTAAGTAGCGGTGGGCTTCCTTCTCTGTCATTCCCCTTTTCTCCATCAGGAGACTTTTGGCCCGTTCCACTAACCGGCGCTCCTCTAAAGTGCGCCGGAGCGTTTTTGCTTCTTTCTCCAGGTGGGTCATTCGTTCAAAAAAAGCCATCGCCATCTCCAACACTGGTACAACCATCTCATCCTGTAGAGGTTTGGTAAGCACACCATAAACTCCTGGCATGCGGGCCATTTCCATCATATCTTCGCCGGGAAAGCCCACAATCACCACAGGAGCCAGACGATGTTCTTCAATTATCCCTACCGCATGCATTCCCTCATTGCCAGGCAGATCACGGGCTATAATTATCAGATCAGGCGAAAGTTGAAAAGCCTGCTGTAAAAGTCCCTGGGCCTCCTCCGCTTCCCCTACCACCAAGTAGCCGTTGTAGCGAAGAATTTCTTTTAAATTGTGCCGAAAATCCTTTTCTTTATCGGCAATTATCACCCGCGCCCTGGACATGACCTGCCCTCTTCCACTTCTTTTCCGTACCGTTTCCATTATATCACGTACCGTCCCGACACGCCACCGGCAGGCAGGTTGCAGGGTCCTCCCCGAAAATGATAAAATATTCTTTAGTACTCTACAGGGAGGAAGATCATGGATAACGCTGTCCTAGTCTACCGCCTGTTCGACGTAGCAGAAGAGATAGATCTGAACCGGGTGGAGGAAGTTTTTGCCCAGGAAAAAGTAACTCGCCTCCGGCTGAGCAAAGTCAAGCCCAAATCCATGCAGTTTCGCAACCCGCCGGTAACCATGTACTTAGAAGGGGACAGGCTTACCATCGGCGGCCGCACCTACCCCACCTCTGTCTACGCCCGGGCCTACGACTTCGGGGTAATAAGCATCGTCCTGCGCCTGCCTGTCCCAGCAGACCTCAGTTACAACGAACTGGTGAACCTGGCAGTAGAACTCAGCGAGGAAGATTTACTGGATCCTCTTTTTGCCGGTTATGCCGATATGATTAGCCGCATCTTAGAGCCCGCCCTGATTAAACCCGGCCGGAGTGAGTTTGAGGAAGATTTCATCATTTATTTTTTCCGCCATTGGCCTGCCGACTGGGATCCCGTCCCCCTGTTGCTGGCCGAAAAAGAACCTGTGAGCGAACAGATGCGGCGGGAAACCCTGGCCAACAGTTTTTCCTATACTCCGGAAGATCTCACCATCATTACCTGGGATTCCGCCCTGGTTTACGACAGCGAAGGTATTCCCGACATACCGGACTTGCTGGAGTTTGCCAACGCCCAGCTTTTGGAGCTGCGCTACTACGACCACTTGCTTTCCAATGAACTGGAGAACATGTACGATTCTATCGCCGAACTACAGCGGCAGCCTTTCCGTCGCCTGGCTAAATACCGCCGTATTCTTCGCCGGATTACCGAAACAGTGCTGGATATTACCGAAATTACAGAACGGATCCAGAACTCCTTGAAAGTAACCGAGGATATCTTCTATGCCCGGGTTTATTCCGCTGCCCTCCATGTCCTCCGCACCCGTACCTGGATGGAAAGTATCCAGAACAAAATAAACCTCATCCAGCGCCATTATACCTTTCTCAACGATCAGCTCACCAACCAGCGCAACATGCAGTTAGAGTTCATTATCGTGGTTCTCATTCTCATTGAAGTAATCATGGGGTTCTTTCCCGTGTTCCATTAATAAAATCAGCCCGGCTTAAACCGGGCTGATTTTGTTATCCCGTAATTCTGCTGTTCTGCCTTTGCTCGCTGGAGGAAGAAAATCCACCGGCAGGAACAGCAAGTAGAATTTCTCCGCTATTCCATGGCGGCAATGATGGCCGCGGCCATTTCTTTCGTTCCGGCTTTGCCTCCCAGGTCTGGGGTGACATGCTCTCCGGCCGCCAGCACCCGGCGTACAGCCCTAACCACCCGCGCCGCCGCTTCCCGCTCGCCAATGTGTTCTAACATCATAACACCGGAGAGGATAAGAGCCGTGGGATTAGCGATGTTCTGGCCGGCGATCTGGGGGGCGCTGCCATGAACGGCTTCAAAGACCGCCCCCTTCTCCCCGATGTTGGCCCCGGGAGCAACTCCTAAGCCCCCCACCAGCCCGGCGCAGAGGTCGGAGACAATGTCTCCGTAGAGATTGGGCAGGACCAGACAGTCAAACTGTGTGGGATCCTGCACCAGGCGCATGCAGAGAGCATCGACGATTACGTCCTCAAACTCGATCTCAGGATACTCCTCCGCCACCCGCCGGCAGGACTCTAAGAACAGGCCGTCGGTGAGTTTCATGATGTTGGCTTTGTGAACGGCCGTCACCTTACGGCGGCCATTTTTACGGGCGTATTCGAAAGCATAGCGAGCAATACGCTCGGATGCGTGGCGGGTGATAATTTTAATGCTCTCGGCTGCGTCCTTCCCCACCATGTGCTCAATACCGGCGTAGAGATCCTCCGTGTTCTCCCGGAAAACTACTAAGTCCACGTTCTCGTAGCGGCTCTTAATACCTTCGAAAGAGCGAGCCGGCCGCACGTTGGCGTAGAGGTCCAGGGCCTGGCGCAGGGTGACGTTAACGCTACGGAAACCCTTCCCTACCGGGGTGGTCACCGGCCCTTTGAGAGCCACACCGTTTCTGCGGATGGACTCGAGAACATGGTCAGGAAGAGGAGTTCCATACTTGGGAATCACGGCTTCCCCGGCTTCAACCACTTCCCATTCAATTTTCACCCCGGAGGCATCAATGACCTGCCGAGCCGCCTCTGCTACTTCCGGGCCTATCCCGTCCCCGGGAATGAGGGTAACACGATGAGCCAATTTTCTCACCTCCCTGAAAAAATTGCAAGGGCAGCCAGCTTATCACCGCTGCCCTCATTTTTACGCTTCCTTGCCCTTCCCCTTGGCCTTGCTCTCCAAGTACTCCTCGTAAATGTAAATGAGTTCCTTGTCGAACAGGGAGCGTTTGAGGTCCACCGCCATGGCCCGCACCCGCTGTAAGATTTCCGCCGCCTCTTCGTCGGTCAGGGTGTGGCCATATTCGGCAAACTTTTTCTTGATGGCCGCGGTGCCGGAATGTTTTCCGATGACTATCTGCCGTTCCAGGCCCACATCTTCGGGCCGAAAAACCTCGTAGGTCTGCGGATGCTTTAAGGCACCATCGGCATGGATACCGGACTCATGGGCAAACATGTTGGTCCCGACGATAGCTTTCCAAGCCGGCACCTCCCGGTTGGAAGCTAAGGCCACATATTCGGACAACTCGCGAAACATCTGCGTCTTGAAGTTCAGATCGATGCCGTAGATATACTTGAGGGCCATTACTACTTCTTCCAGAGCAGCGTTTCCGGCCCGTTCGCCCAAACCGTTGACAGTAACCCCTACGTAGCGAGCTCCGGCCCGCACTCCCGCCAGAGCGTTAGCCGTAGCCATGCCGAAATCGTTGTGGGTATGCATTTCGACGTCGATACCAACTTCCTCAATGAGACGCTTCACCCGTTCGTAGGCAGTAAAGGGGTCAAGAATTCCTACCGTGTCACAGTAACGGAGCCGGTCGGCACCAGCCCGCTTGGCTTCTTTGGCAAACTGGATGAGAAAATCCATATCGGTGCGGGATGCGTCTTCAGCATTTACGGAAACGTACAGACCGTGCTTTTTGGCAAACTCCGTAGCCCGCACCATGTTCTCCAGCACCCACTCCCGGCTGGTCTGCAGCTTGTACTTGATGTGAATGTCGGAAGTAGAGATGGAAATGGCTACCGCATCGACACCGCAGTCTAAGGACTCTTCAATGTCGCTGATAACGGCCCGGTTCCAGGCCATGATGCTAGCCCGGAGCCCAGCTTTTACTATCTCTTTAATGGCTTCCTTTTCGTCGCCGCCCATAACGGGGATTCCCGCTTCGATCTGATGCACTCCGATCTCATCCAGCATGCGGGCAATTCGCACTTTTTCCTTGTTGGCAAAAACTACCCCTGCCGTCTGCTCCCCGTCCCGCAGAGTAGTGTCGACGATAATAATATCCTTGTTGGGTACCATCGGGTATTCTCTCTTCTCCATTTTTTCTCCCCCTTCTCTCGCCCTTTCTGTATATAAATACAGATTTGTTGCATAAAAAAACACTCACTGGCAGAAAAAATAACCCTTCAAGGCAATATGATTATACCACAAAAGGAGAAGGTTGAGAAGAAATATTTTTCGCCCTCTTTTTTGCCCTTTCCGGTTTTCAAGCCAGCCCCCCTGTTGCTGGAAAATTCTCCAAAACTAAAGGGCTGCCAAAATATAGAAAGCAGCCCCCTTGCTCATTCCCTACAACCCGATTCCCTACTAACCAACAGTCGTTCTCTACATTCTCTTTATCTTTTTCCTTTCAGTTAAGAATGAATTTGGGATTGATAAGGCTTTTGTCTTCCTTTAGCCGTCGTCTGTGATTTCTCCGTAAACAATCAGGGGAGCATCTTCCTTCAGTTTGGCAGAGTTGACGTCTACATACCTAGGGCTAACGGACGCTTTTTGGGTGCCATCGCAATAACAAAAAAGGGGGAGGGATGTTACACTTTTGCATTTCCCGGAGAAAAAATTTCCCGGCGGTGCAAGTCGGGGGGCATTATACCGATTACCAACCTTGCTCTCGTCCGGTCTAAAAGCGAACACAGCGGTGCCGAAAGGGACTGCCGGGCTCCCCTCCTTGACGGAAACCCGGCAGCACTGCCGCAACCGTTTTTTTGTTGTCCCGCCTTCTCACCGTCGCCGCGCAAGTTCGGCAAAGACTTCCTCCGGCTTCACCCCAGTCTCCGCCAGCAGCACTAAGAGGTGATAGAGGAGATCGGCCGCTTCGTAGGTCACTTCGCCGGGAGCGTGGTTTTTGGCGGCGATTATCACTTCCGCCGCTTCCTCCCCTAATTTTTTACAGATTTTGTCCAGGCCCTTCCGGAAGAGGTAAGCGGTGTAGGACCCCTCCGGCAGGGTCTTTTTTCTCTCCATTATGACGCTATAAAGTTCATCTATTATCGCCGGACCGCCCCGCTCCCGCCGGCCGGGGAAAGCCGCTAGGGTCCGGTAGAAGCAGGATTCCTCCCCCGTGTGGCAGGCGGGACCGGCCGGTTCCACCAGGACCAGGAGGCAGTCGGCGTCACAGTCGTAGCGGATTTCCACCACTTCCTGGAAGTTGCCGGAGGTCTCTCCCTTCTGCCATAGGGTCTGGCGGCTGCGGCTGTAAAACCAAGCTCGCCCGGTGGCAATGGTTTTTTCCAGCGCCTCCCGGTTCATGTAAGCTACCATCAGCACCCGCCCGGAAGCCGCGTCCTGCAGGACTGCCGGCAAAAGCCCATGCGGGCCGAAATTGAGATTCGCCAAGGCCTCCCGGTCAATAAGGGGCTCTTTTTTTTCCTTCTTCTCCCCGCTCATCCTTTTCCCTCCTAAAGCCGCACCGGTATTCCCCGGGCCGCGAGATACTCTTTACACTCCCGGATGGTGTACTCCTGGAAGTGGAAGATGGAAGCCGCCAGAGCTGCGTCCGCTTTCCCTTCCGTCAACCCTTCGGCAATGTGTTCCAAGTTCCCCACTCCGCCGGAAGCAATGACGGGAATCCGGACGGTTTCCGCCACCGCCCGGGTGAGGGGAATATCGAAGCCCTCCTTGGTCCCGTCCCGGTCCATGCTGGTGAGGAGAATTTCCCCGGCTCCCAACTCCTCCACCCGCTTCGCCCATTCCACCACGTCGATACCGGTAGGAGTCCGGCCGCCGTGGATGTACACCTCCCACTTGCCGGGAATCACCGTCCGCTTGGCGTCGATGGCCACCACTATGCACTGACTGCCGAAACGGCGGGCCCCTTCGGCAATCAACTCGGGGTTCAGCACCGCCGCCGTGTTGATGGAAACTTTATCGGCCCCGGCGGTGAGCATGAGGCGCATATCCTCCACCGTGCGGATACCGCCCCCCACGGTAAAGGGGATGAAAACTTCCTCCGCCGTCCGCCGGACCACGTCCACCATGGTCGCCCGGCCATCGGAGGAAGCGGTGATGTCTAAGAAAACCAGCTCGTCCGCCCCCTCCCGGTCATAAAGGGCGGCTAACTCCACCGGGTCGCCCGCATCGCGCAGGTTGACGAAGTTGGTCCCTTTCACCACTCTGCCGCCGGTCACGTCTAGGCAGGGAATGATTCGCTTCATCAGCATCTACCCTTCCCCCCATCCTGTCCAGCCACCGCCGCCAAGGCCTCCCGCAGGTCCAGGGTGCCGTCGTAAAGGGCCTTACCGGTAATTACCCCTTCCACGCCGTCCGGTTCCAGTTCCTTCACCGCCAAGATGTGCTCCAGGGTGGACACCCCTCCGGAAGCGATGACCTTAAGACCGGTGCGTCGGGCCAGTTCCCGCGTCGCCTCTATATTGGGGCCGCGGTGAGTACCGTCGCGGCTGATGTCGGTGTAGATAACCCTGATTATACCCCTCTCCTTCATCTCCAAGGCTAAGTCCACCGCCGCGCGGGATGCCACCTTACCCCATCCTTCCACCGCCACTTTACCGTCACGGGCATCTAATCCTAACACCACCCGTTCCGGTCCAAAGCGGCGGCAGGCCTCCTCTACCAGATCGGGGTTGGTGAGAGCTGCGGTGCCGAAAATAACCCGCCTTACCCCCAAGGACAGCCACTCCTCGGCCGTGGCCAAAGTGCGGATACCGCCGCCCAGTTCCACCGGAATGGACACGGTATTAAGGATGGCTTTCACCGCCTCCGTGTTCACCGGCCGGCCCTGAAAGGCGCCGTCTAAGTCCACCAAATGGAGAAAACGTGCCCCCATCTCTTCCCAGCGGCGGGCCATGGCCGCCGGGTCGTCGGCATAGACCGTTTCCCGTTCCGGCCTCCCTTCTACCAGGCGCACGCAGCGGCCGCCTTTTATATCCACCGCAGGTATAATCAGCATTTTTTCACCAGCTTTCCGAAATTGTCCAGGATTTTAAGTCCCAGAGTACTGCTCTTTTCCGGATGAAACTGGATACCAAAAACGTTGCCCCTGGCCGCCACCGAAGTGAAACGCACTCCGTATTCGGTTACGGCCACGGTAATCTCCTCTTTTTCCGGGCGAACGTAGTATGAATGAACAAAATAAAAAGCGGTGCCGTTAGGGATACCGGCAAAAAGAGGACACTCCCGCACCAGTTCCACCTGGTTCCAGCCCATGTGGGGAACCTTGAGGTCAGAAGGAAACATCACCACCCGCCCGGGGAAAATTCCCAGTCCCTGGTGACGGCCGAACTCTTCACTCTCGTCAAAAAGTAGCTGCAGTCCTAAGCAGATGCCTAAGAAGGGACGACCGCTGGCGATAAACTCCCGGATAGCCTCTACCATTCCCGCCTTACGGAGGCTCGCCATGGCATCGCCGAAAGCCCCCACCCCCGGGAGCACCAGGCCGTCCATCTGCAACGCCTCCTCCGGCGTAGTAACGATCCGTGCCGCATGTCCCATCCGGGCAAATCCCTTTTCCACGCTGCGCAGATTACCCCGGCCGTAATCAATTATCCCGATCATATTTTCCGCTCCTTTTCTCTTTGCCGGAAAATTTCCTGCCGGCCCTGTGGCCGGCAGAGATTAGTAGATGTTTCCTTTAGTAGAAGGAACTCCGCTCACCCGCGGGTTTACGGCTACCGCCTGCCGCAGCGCCCGAGCTAAAGCCTTGAAAACCGCTTCAATACAGTGATGGGTGTTGCGTCCGGCCAGCAAGCGGACATGACAGGTGAAGGCTCCGTGGTTGACCAGCCCGCGGAGAAACTCCTCCACCAGTTCCGTATCAAACTCTCCCACCCGAGAGGCGGGTAAAGGCAGGTCGATATACAGACCGGGACGGCCGCTGATATCCACCGCCACCTGGACCAAAGCCTCGTCCATAGGTACTAAAGCCCAGCCGTAACGTTCGATCCCCGTCCCCTCGCCAATAGCCTGCTTTAGCGCCTGACCCAAACAGATGCCGGTGTCTTCCACCGTGTGGTGACCGTCCACTTGAACGTCCCCTTCTGCCTTCACTTCCAGGTTGAAAAGGGCATGCCGTCCCAGCAGGGTCAGCATGTGGTCGAAAAAGGGTATGCCGGTCTCGACCCGGGTCCGGCCTTTCCCGTCAATATTCAGCGTTACCTTTACGTCCGTCTCTCCCGTCCGTCGGGCAACTTTCGCTTCGCGAGCACTCATCGGTGGGCCTCCTTTACCCAGTTTTTATTAAGTATTCTCCCTCACCCCAGGACCTCCTGCAAAGCTAAAAGAAACTTTTCCCGTTCCTCCCGCTGTCCTACCGTCACCCGCAGACAGTTGTCCAAGCCCGGGGCTCCGTGCAGGTTACGGATGAGAATTCCTCGCTCTTTCAGTTCCCGGTGCACCACCGGGGCCGGTTTTTTCTCCGTGCGGAAAAGGATGTAGTTGGCCCAGGAAGGGAAAGGCTTGATTCCCGGCATAAGGAAAAGAGCCCGGTACAGCTCCTCCCGCCCGGCCACAATCTCCTGGAGAAGGGGGCGGTACAGATCCCGTCGCTTCAAGGCCACTAAAGCCGCCGTCTGAGAGAAAGTGTTGAGATTGTAGGGCTGTTTAGTGCGGAAAAGTTGCGCCGTGACTTCTCCTGCTGCAATTAAATATCCCACCCTAAAGCCGGCCAGAGCAAAAGCCTTGGAGAAAGTGCGCAGAATTACCAAGTTGGGATACTCCTTAATTAGCGGGACAAAAGAACGGCCGTAAAACTCGAAATAAGCCTCGTCCACCACCACCAGCCCCCGGGCTTTTGCCAGCAGAAAACGCAGTTCTTCTTCCCCGAAAACAGCCCCAGTAGGGTTGTTAGGCGAAGCTAAGAAAGTTATGTGTACTTCGGGAGAAGAAATTTTCTCTGCCAGTTCTGGCAGGGGCAAAGAAAAATCTTCCCGGCAGGGCACGGCAATTACCCGGCCGCCGGTGATGGTGGTGTGAACAGCGTACATAGAAAAGGTTGGGTAAGGGATGAGAGAAAAGGTTCCCGGTCCGCCAAAGGTAAGGAGGAGGAGCTGGATCAGTTCGTCAGAGCCGTTTCCCACTACCACCTGTTCCGGCTCCACACCGGCATAGGCAGCAATCTCCCGGCGCAACTCCTCTGCTGTCGGGTCCGGGTAGCGGGTAAGCTGGCGGGCCGCTGCCTCCCGGCAGATTTCCTCGTATAACCCGTCCGGCAAGGGATAGGGATTTTCGTTGGCGTCTAACATGATCATGCCTTCCCGCCGGTAGGGTTCGTAGGGAACCAGTTTCTTAAGCTCCGGTCGCAGCAGCTCTTCTATTGCCGGCGGCATCATTTTTCGCCCTCCAGGTCCAAAAGCCGCATCCGCACCGACCAGGCGTGGGCATCTAAGCCTTCCGTTTCGGCAAAGTTAACGATATCGGGTCCCTCCTCCCGCAGGCGGGCGGCGGAATAAGAGATGATGCTGGTTTTTTTCATAAAGGTTTCCACATTCAAGGGTGAATAAAAGCGGGCCGTACCGCCAGTGGGAAGGACGTGATTGGGTCCGGCCATGTAATCCCCCACCGGTTCCGGCGTGTAGTGGCCTAAGAAAACGGCCCCGGCATTTTTAATGCAACCTAAGAGTTCAAAGGGGTTGGCCACCGCTAACTCTAAATGCTCGGGGGCGTACTCGTTGGCCAGTTCTACCGCTTCCCTTAAATCGCGGGTAACGATGATGGCACTGTAGTCCCGCAGCGAAGCGGTGATTATTTCTTTCCGGGAGAGGCGGCTTATCTGCCGCATGACTTCCTGCTGCACCTTTTCCGCCAGCTCCCGGGAAGGGGTAAGAAGAACGGCCGAAGCTAAGACGTCGTGCTCCGCCTGGGAAAGGAGGTCTGCCGCCACCCAGGCCGGATTGGCCGAATCATCGGCAATGACCAGAATCTCGCTGGGACCGGCCAGCATGTCGATGTTCACCTGACCGTAGACCATCTTCTTGGCCAGAGTGACGTAAATGTTACCCGGGCCGGTGATGAGGTCCACCCGGCGGATAGTTTCCGTCCCGTAGGCCAGGGCGGCAATAGCCTGGGCTCCACCCACTTTGTAAATCTCTGTCACCCCGGCTTCCCGGGCCGCCACCAAGGACCAGGGATTCATACTGCCGTCGGCTGCCGGCGGCGCCACCATGACGATCTCTTTAACTCCGGCGACCTGGGCGGGAACGGCGTTCATCAGTACTGAGGAGGGGTAACTGGCCGTACCCCCCGGGACATAAATGCCCGCTCGCTCCACCGGCCGGATGAGCTGGCCTAAGATACTGCCGTCGGCCGCCGTCTCCAACCAGGAATTTTGCAGTTGACGGCGGTGGTAGGCGGCGATGTTCTCCCGGGCCCGCCGGACCGCCCGCAAAAACTCCTCCGTCACCCGGCTGTAAGCCGCTTCGATTTCTTCTTCCTTCACCCGCAAATCCTCGGCCTTAAGCTGGACCCCGTCAAAGCGGGCAGTATACTCCAAAAGGGCCTCGTCTCCCCGCCGGCGCACGTTGTCCAGGATCTCCTGCACCGCCTGGATGTACTTTTCCTCATTGGCGTACTGTTTGTTAATCACTTTTCGCGTTTCCGGATGGGAACTTTCCAGCAGCCTGATCATCCGGCCACCACCTCCTTGATTTTTTCCAGCAGGGGCATTATCCTCTCCCCTTTTACCTGATAACTCACCCGGTTGGCGATGAGACGGGCCGTAGCCGCAAAGATTTCCGCCACCTCTACCAGCCGGTTTTCCCGCAAAGTGCGCCCGGTGGATACCAGGTCCACTATCATCTCCGCCAGTCCCACCAGCGGCGCCAGCTCTACATTACCGTGGAGTTTGATAATTTCCACCTGCATTCCCTGGGCGGCAAAAAATTTTTCCGCCACCCGGGGAAACTTGGTCGCCACCCGCGGCAGGTGGTACTCCCGCCAGTCCTGAACTGCCGCCACCTCTTCCGGCATGGCCACGACAAAGCGGCAGTAGCCGTAGCCCAGGTCCAGGAGTTCATAAACGTCTTTCTCCTGTTCCTCAATGATATCCTTCCCCACCAACCCGATGTCCGCAGCGCCGTACTCGACAAAGGTAGGAATATCAGTGGGCCGGCAGATGATATAGCGTACCTTAGCTTCCTCCTCCACGAAAAAAAGACGTCGTCCGTTCTCCTGGAGCTGACCCACAGGCAGCCCAACTCTGGCCAGCAACTCTACTGAAGAAGAAAAAAGAGTTCCTTTGGGCAGAGCTATAGTCAACCATTTTTGCTCACTCATTTTTTCTCGTTCCCTTCTTTTAGTCCTTTATCACGTTAAAGTGATAACATGATAACATACTAAAAGTATAAAACGCCACCTTCCTCCTGTCAACCCGAAAAATAAAAAGGGCAGAAAAAGCCCTCACCCCAGATAGACCAGCTCTCCCCGGCGCCGGCGGGCCTGCTCTTCCGCCACTGCTTTCTCTTCTGCTGCCACCGCCAGTACCGTCCGCTTCCCTTCCTCCCGCAAACGGAGAGCCAAAGCAATGGCTTCCTTCTCCCGCCCGGGAGCATAGCCCACGTACACTATTTTCCCCTCACCACTGCGCCGCGGCTGCTCCCGCTCCAGGGCCAGCAGCACCCGCTCCAACCCTAAGGCAAAACCCACCGCCGGCTGGGGCCAACCGAACCGTCCGAGCAGATGCCCGTAACTCCCGCCGCCTAAGATGGGATAACCCAGGGCCGGCGAAAATCCTTCAAAAACAAGCCCGGTGTAATATCCCAGTCCGCGCAGCAGCCCTAAATCTAAGGTGATATAATCTTCTACCCCGTACCCTGCCAGAAAAGAAAAAATTTCCTCCAGTTCGGCCACCGTAGCCTCCATGGCTTCCCCCGCCGCAAGCTCCTTAAGCCGGGGCAAAATTTCCCGCCCGCCTCGCAGGCGGAGAATCGTCAGGGCTGCTTCTTTCTGAGAGCCAGCATAGCGGTTGAGAATCAACTCCACCGCCACAAAATTCCTGGCCTGCACCGCCTCCCGCAGCTCCTGCCGGGCTTCCGGCGGTAAGCCCAGCCAATCTACCAGGCCGTTAAACACCCCTACATGCCCGGCACTCAGAGTAAACTCTTTCAAACCGCAAGCCCGCAGAGCTTCCACCGCTAAGGCAAGAACTTCGGCCACGGCTGCACCACTCCCGGAACCGATGAGCTCCACCCCGGCCTGGTGGTACTCCCGCTGGCGTCCCTTTTGCGGATCTTCCTGCCCAAAGACTCCAGCTAAGTAAAAGAGACGCAGGGGTAACGGCTCCTGTTTCAGTCGGGTTGCAGCCAGACGGGCAATGGGAGTGGTCATATCCGGCCGCAGGGCTAAGGCCCTCCCCTGGTGGTCAAAAAATTTGTACATCATTTCCTCCTGATTGTGACCGGCGGTGAGAACCTCTAAGTACTCAATAGCCGGAGTAATAACTTCCCGGTACCCCCAGACAGAAAAAAGGTCCGCCAGAACATTTTCCAGCCGGCGTTTCTTCTCCGCCTCCCCGGGTAGCCAGTCCTTCATGCCCGGGGGTATTTGAAAGTAAGCTCTTTCCTTGCCGTTGCTCATTCCTTCGCACCCTTCCCGCTTTTATTTGCGTCTTTTTCTCCTTTACCTTCTTCTGCCCTCTTCCGGCGCTGTTCCAGTTTCTTCATCCGTTCCAGCACCAGCCGGTAGCCGTCCGCCCCGTAAAAGAGAGCCCGCTTCACCCGACTGATGGTAGCCGTACTGGCTTTTGTTCGCTCGACAATTTCCCCGTAAGTTCTCTCCTCCTGTAGCATCCGGGCCACTTCTAATCGTTGCGCCATAGATTTCAGTTCCGCCACCGTACACAGGTCTTCAAAAAAGCAATAACATTCTTCTACCGTACGCAGTAGGAGAATGGCCTGAAAAAGCTGATCCAGCAGAGGGTCTTTGAGCTTTTCGTTTACGGGCACGGGGCATCCCTCCCTTTACAGGAAAATTATAACCCAGCCCCGGCAGTGCGGCAACTTTTTTGCTTTAATTTTTTAAAATAGTAAACAGGAAAAGGACCCATCCCCCTTTCCCTCTTTTTCCCCACTAACTCATCTTTCGGAAAATGCTTTCTCTAACCAACCCGGGATTATCACTTTTCCCTTTTCTTGCATAACAGGAAAAGCTAAAAATAGCCCCGTTGATATGCAAAAATTGTTTAAAAAATTTGCCAAAATCATGTTAACAGCGGAAAACCTTGGTGAAAACAAAAAGCCGCTCCCTGCGGCATCTATTCTGCCACCGGCGGCAGGTAAACGGTAAAACTAGTACCGCCGTTCACCCGGCTTTCCACTTCAATCCGCCCGCCGTGGGCCTCAACGATGTGTTTGACGATGGCCAGACCCAATCCGGTACCTCCCAGCTCCCGGGAGCGGGCCTTGTCTGCCCGGTAAAAGCGCTCAAAAATGCGAGGCAAGCTCTCCGGCGGTATCCCAATCCCCGTGTCGGCCACCTGGAGAACGAGATTATCCCCTTCTCCCCACACCGCCACTTTTATTTTTCCGCCGTCGGGGGTATATTTGATGGCATTGTCCAGCAGGTTGATAAGCATCTGCCCCATCATATCCCGGTCTGCCGGCACCGGAGGCAGATCTTCCGCCACCTTTACCTCTACCTCTAAATTTTTCCCCTGAACCAGAGGCGCGAGCATGGAGACCACTTCCCCCACCAACCGATGCCAGTCAAGCAGCTTCCGGTTGGGCTCCCGCCGCCGAGACTCCAGGGCCGAAAGGCTGAGAAGGTCGTTGATGAGGCGGGTGAGACGTTCCGCTTCATCGTGAATAATCTGGAGAAAATGGCGGGCCACCGTGGGATCTTCCAGAGCCCCGTCGAGAAGGGTTTCGGTAAAACCGCGGATGGAAGTAAGGGGCGTCCGCAGTTCGTGGGAAACATTGGCTACGAACTCACTGCGCATCTGCTCTAACCGCCGCAGTTCGGAAATATCGCGCAGAACCACCACAAAACCGGCCATCTCCTCCCCCCGTCGCAGGGGCACCAGTTGCACCCGAAAAATGCGGGGATCAGGCATCAAAAAGGACATCTCCACCGCCTGGTGGATGTTTTCTTCCAGTGCTTTTCTAATCAGGCGTTCTAGTTCATAATTACGAATAACTTCGATAACGTTGCGTCCTACGGCCTCCTCCGCCGTCACCCGGAACAGTTTTTCCACCACCGGGTTGATGAGAATGATGTTCCCCTGGCGGTCGATGGCCAGCACCCCTTCGTCCATACTGGAAAGGATGGCCGCTAATTTGTTGCGCTCTTCGGTAATCTGGTCGATGTTCTCTTTCAGCCGGCGAGCCATGTTGTTGAGACTGGCGGCAAGAATGCCGATTTCATCCCGCGAAGAGATCCTGATCTCCTGCTCCAGGTCCCCTTCGGCCATCCGCTGCGCCACTTCGGTAATCCGGCGCAGGGGCTCCATTACTTCCCGCACCACCCTGTACACTACAAAAAAGGAAAGGAGCAAAACGAGAAAGACTGATATTTCCGCCACCTGTTTGCTTATCTGGAGAAAATCCCATACCCGTAGGGGGCTTAAGAGAAAGCCGCCTAAAAAAAACAAAAGAGCCATCAGGGCCACAATTTTTACCGCCGTTTTGCTCTCCAGCTTCACCCGTTTCGCCCCCGTCTAACTAGTGTCCGTTTTTCTCTTCACCGTGCTCTTTCATCCGGTAGCCCACACCCCGCACCGTTTCGATGCAGTCCTCCGCCCCTGCTTCCGCCAGTTTTTGGCGCAGGTGACGGATGTGGACATCCACGGTACGGGTATCGCCAGTGTAATCGTAGCCCCACACTTTTTCCAGAAGGTGCTCGCGGGTGAACACCTTCCCCGGCTGACCCGCCAAAACCCGCAGCAGCTCAAACTCCTTGGGAGTAAGCTCCAAACGCCTTTCGCCGCAGAAGGCCTGAAAACGCTGCAGGTCGATGAGAATAGCACCGCAGCGGATAGTCTCTTTCCCTTCTTTATTCTCTTCCCGACGTTGCCGGCGGAGGCGCGCTTTCACCCGGGCCACTAATTCCCGCGGACTGAAGGGCTTGGTAATGTAGTCGTCAGCTCCCAACTCCAGCCCCAGGACCCGGTCCACTTCCTCACCCCGGGCCGTGAGCATAATGATGGGAATATGGCTGGTTTCAGCGTCTTGCTGCAACAACCGGCAAATCTCGTACCCGTCGATTTCTGGCAGCATAATATCCAAGATAATCAAATCCGGCTTTTTCTCCCTGGCAGCTTTCAGCCCTTCGCTGCCACGACCGGCCGCAATTACCTCGTAGCCCTCCCGCTCTAAATTGAACCGCACCAGCTCAACAATATTGGGTTCGTCATCCACCACTAAAATTTTGGCCGCCACCGGGCTCACCCCCGTTTACAGCAATCCAATAAAAGCCGCCATCCGCCCCGTTTTTCCCCCTTCGCCGCGGTGGGAAAAGAAGAGGTCCCGGCGGCAGGATGTGCACATTCCAGCCCTGAAAACGTTTTCCTCCTTTATGCCGCTGGCCAAAAGTTGGCGGCAGGCCGCTCCAGCGGGATCAAACCAGAAATGACCGGGCCGGGAAGGTCGAAAAACCTCTCCTAAAGAAGGGAAATTTCGCGTGACCTCATCCTTTACCTTTTCGTCTACCTCGTAACAGCAGGAGTCAATAGCCGGCCCTATGCCCGCCATAATATCTTCCACCCGGCACCCCGCCTCCTCCACCATAACTTCCACCGTCCGGGGGCCGATACCATGAGCAATACCCCGCCAGCCGGCATGGCTTACCGCCACCACCCGCCGCACCGGGTCCAAAAAAAAGAGCGGAACACAGTCAGCATAAAAAGTTGTCAGCACTATTCCCTTCTCAGCCGTCACCAGACCGTCGGTGGCGGGTAAAGCACTCTCCCGGTCCAAAGCTCCTCTTCCCGCTTCCTCCTGGCCGACCACAGCCACATGCTGCCCGTGCACCTGCTCCCCGGTTACCACTTTCTCCGGGCTGAAGTCTGCAGCCGCCGCCAAACGCCGGCGGTTTTCCCGGACTCGCTCCGGATCATCCCCCACGTGAAAGGCCAGGTTGAGGGAAGAGTACGGCCCCTCACTCACCCCGCCGTGGCGGGAAGTAAAGCCCTGCCGTACCAGCCCGGTCGCCAAAAACTCTTCTATGGCCAAATAAACTACCCCGTTGGGGGCCTTAATTTTTCTCCAGCCCAAAGGTAACACCCCGCTTACCTATAACAGTAACACAATTGGCATACCGCTGCAACCGGCAAAAAAAGAGGAAGAAAAGGGGTTTTTCGCAGTTGCCGAACCACTCTCCCTGAGCGGCTACCCTTTTTCCTCTTGGGAAATAAAAAAAGCCCGGCAAAAACCGGTCCTGAAGTTAACGGGCAAAGACGTGACGACCGATAACCTTAATTACCGGCCGGCTCCAGACCCACCTGCTCGTAGCCGTCTGGGGGTTCCAGTAATACAGAGCCCCACCGGTGGGGTCCTCGCCGGCCAGAGCAGCCTCAACAGCCAGGTAAGCCTTCCTGTCTGGCTGAAGATAAAACTGCCCGTCCGCCACCGCCGTAAAAGCGTCGGGCTCAAAAATTACTTCTTCCACCGTATCCGGAAACTGCGGCGACTCCAGCCGATTTAAGACTACCGCTGCCACAGCCACCTGACCGACAAAAGGCTCACCCCTGGCTTCCCCGAACACCAAATGGGCCAGGAGTTCTTTATCCCGCTCGCTCAGATTTATCTTCTCTTCTTTTTTGTCCTTATCCTTCCTTTCTACCTTTTTCTCTTTTTCCACCCAAAGAAAGGGATTGAGCAGAGAATTAGCCTCGCCGTTCTGGCGCCCGTAAACGGGCTGCGGCAGAAGGATCGCCGCCACCGCCACGGACAGGGCCAGCAGCATAGTCAGAGTTCTCTTTTTCATCATCCCGCGTCCCTCCTTTGCAACAAAAAAGGAAAGGAAATTTTCCTCCGTCGGCAGGGACCGGGACTATGATACACTGCAGTATATACTTATCTCAATACTAAAATATTACCAACTTGGCCAGGGCTCGAACTCTTTTTCCACCACCTTCCCGGCCGCCATAGTCGCCCGCACATCGATAAAACGCTGATTGGATGAGCCGCGGAAAGGCAGATGCAGGTCCCGCAGCTCTTCCACATAAGGTCCGTCGACCACGTAATCGGCCAGTTCCAGGAGTTTTTTTACCCCCTCTTGTTCCCGGGCCATCTCCTGAAGTTCTTCCCACGTATAGCCGGTGTAGACCACTACGTTCAGGTTGCGCTTCTTTACCTCCTCGGCGAGATACGCCATGGCTTCTGCCTGGAGAAAAGGTTCGCCGCCACTCAGGGTAACCCCTCGCAGGAGAGGGTTTTTCTCAATATCCCGGACGATTTCTTCTACGTCCTTGAGTTCCCCTCCCTCCAGGTCCCAGGTCTCAGGGTTGTGACAGTTGCGGCAGCGGTGGGGACAGCCCTGGGCAAAGACCACGTAACGCAACCCCGGGCCGTCTACCACTGATTCCTTTACAATTCCAGCAAGGCGAATTTTCATTGCGATCTTCCCTCCGCTAAAAGGTTGTAAATTATCCCTATTCCGCATAAAAAGGGTTAAAACCTTACAATAATAAAAGTGAAGAGGGCAAATATCAAAAAAGGAGGTCATGCTTGTGAGCGTTTACTGCACCGTATCCAACTGCCAGTGGTGGAACAACAACAAATGCTCGGCCGAGAGCATCCTCATCACCAGCGACTCGGTCAGCGACAATTTGCCCGAAAAATACGATTATCCCCATTTAAACCAAATCGTGCAGCAGGTGGGAACCACCCCTGTCAGCAACAGCATGGAGAGTTGCTGCAAGACCTTCACCCACAAGAAAGGTTAAAGGCAAGGCCGCGGAGAAAACCGCGGCCTTATTCCCTTTCTAACAGGCGGTGGGGAACCCGGTCATACAGTTCAGCCCGTTTGGCGTCGTTGAAGCGATCCACAGTGCTCAGATAACCAGTGATGCGGCGCACCCGCTTGATGTCCACGCTGCCGCATGAAGGACACTCGTTCTCGTTTATTACTCCCAGATAGCTGCACTTCGTGCAGAAATCCACCGGGAAGTTAATACCGGCGTAGCCCATGTCACATTCCTTCATGTAGCGGAGGATATCCTCCACCGCTTCTAAATTGTGAATGGGCGGGGCGGAAAACTCTACATAACTGATGTGCCCGCCGTTGCAGTACTTGTGGTAAGGCCCTTCAATTTTAATTTTCTCGTAGGCGCTGATGGGGAAGGAAACGGGGACGTGGAAGGAGTTGGTGTAATAGGGCTTGTCCGTAATACCGGGAATTACGCCATATTCTTTGCGGTCGATGCTGACAAACCGGCCCGAGAGCCCCTCCGCCGGCGTGGCCAGAAGAGAGAAGTTGAGATCGTACTCCTCGCAGGCTTCGTCCACCCGCCGCCGCATGTGGGCGACAATTTCCAGCCCTAATTGCTGCGCCTCCTCCGACTCACCGTGGTGCTTGCCCACCAGGCCGACGAGAGTCTCCGCCAAGCCGATAAAGCCGACAGAAAGGGTGCCGTGAACAATGGCCTTTCTAATTTCATCGCAGGGTTTGAGATCAGCCGAATCCAGGTACAAGCCCTGCCCCATGAGGAAGGGCATGTCCTTTACTTTCAGCCGCGCCTGCACTTCAAAGCGATGCAACAGTTGCTGGATAACCAGTTCGATCACCCGGTCCAGTTCTTTGAAAAACTTGGTGATGTTGTGGCCGGACTTAATGGCCAGACGGGGCAAGTTGATGGTGGTAAAGGAGAGGTTTCCCCGTCCTTCCGAAATCTCCGGACCGCGCCGGTTGGCAATTACCCGCGTCCGGCAACCCATGTAGCTGACTTCCGTCCCGTAAGGAGCGTTGAAAGAAGAGTCCATGAAGCTGAAGGTGGGGTTAAGCCGGCGGGAAGCCACTCGGATGGCTAACTTGAACAGGTCGTAGTTGGGATCTCCTTCTTTGAAGTTAATGCCGTCCTTCACCCGGAATATGATGTTGGGGAAGATGGGATTTTCCCCGCGGCCCAGGCCCCGTTCGTAGGCCAGGAGCAGGTTTTTAATCACCATCCGCCCTTCGGGAGTGGTATCGGTGCCGATATTGAGACTGCTGAAGGGCACCTGCGCCCCGGCCCTGGAGTGCATGCTATTGAGGTTGTAGATAAAGGCCTCCATGGCCTGGTAGACTTCGTTATCGTCCGCTCCCTTGACAAACTGGGCAATATCCCGGTCAAAGAAGGCGAAAGACTGACCGCCGTGCATGTCGTTCTGGGAGCTCTGGAGGATGATGGCCGCTAACGCCGTGGCCGAAGAAGGCCGCTTGGGCGGGCGGATGTAACCGTGGCCGTTATCAAAACCCTCCCGCAACAGCCGGCCCAAAGGAATTTGGATGCAGTTTAAGGTCTTACCGTAAAAGTCCAGGTCATGGATGTGAATATCGCCGTTAATATGAGCCTCTGCCTGCTCCGGCGGAATAAGCCGGCTCAGGTAATATTTCTTGCTGGCAGCACTGGCGATCTGGAGCATTTTCGCCGAAGGAGAGTTGCTGATGTTGGCATTTTCCCGGTGCGTTTCTTTTAAAATTTCTTCCACCGCATCCATTAATTCAGACTTAGCTTCCCGAATGCGGGTGCGGTAAGCCCGGTAAAGAATGTACGCTTTGGCCGTTTTCGCATGTCCTTCCTCGATAAGAACTTTTTCGACCGCGTCCTGAACATCCTCCACGTTGGGAATAGTTCCCTTAAAGTGTTCCTCCAAGTACTTGATGACCTTGAGGGTCAGCTCCATGGCCGTGGTTCGGTCCTGCCCCCCTACCGCCTGGGCCGCTTTAAAAATAGCCTCAGTTATTTTGTTGGGGTCAAAATCCACCACCCGGCCATCACGCTTTTGAATGGATTTGAACATACTGCCCCTCCTCCTTATCTAAAAAACTTAATTTTTTGCTTCTTCCCCTTGGGTTTTCCGCATTCGCTGCAGGCGATCCAGTTCCCGCACAAAACCGGAAACGTCTTCGAACTGGCGGTAAACGGAGGCAAACCTGACATAGGCCACTTCATCAATCTCCCGCAACTTTTCCAGCACCATCTCGCCGATTCTCACCGAATCAACTTCCGCCACCATGGCATTCTGCAGGTCTTTTTCTATTTCATCTACCACCTTTTCCATCACCTGCAGGGGAATGGGACGTTTCTCACAGGCTTTGATTATACCGCCTAAAATTTTATCCCGGTTGAAAACCTCTCGGCGCCCGTCCCGCTTTACCACCACAATGGGAACCCCATCCACCTTCTCATAAGTGGTAAAGCGACGGCCGCAGCCGCAACATTCCCGCCGGCGGCGAACAGCCCGCCCGTCCTCTACTGTCCGTGAATCCAGGACCCTGCTCTCTTCTCCGCAAAAGGGACAGCGCATAACTATCACCTGATTTTCAGAATATTCCGCAGCAGGAAATGGACTTCCGGCGGCGAATTTTTTGGGCGAAAAAGGCCTTCCTCTACAAGATGTTGTGCTTCCTTTATTATGGTATCACAATATATAGCAGCTGCAAAGGCAAATTATTCCAGAAAAGAGGAAGAGAAAAGACGAAAAAACCTTGTCAAAAAAAGAAAACCGGGATTTCCCCCGTTTTTTTACTCCTAAAATTCTACAATTGACAATTTTCAGAAACGTCTAACTTCCTGGTGAATGGTACTGAGCTGCTCCGTGACAGTTGAAACCCACACCGCGGTTATCAAGCCGGAGCAGGGCCGAACTTTTGCTGAAAGTTCCATCCTCCCGCAGCCAGCTGGTAAAAGCCGTCCAGTACCCCGTCGTCCTGGCCCTGGTCCTATGCGCCCGGTGACAGCTCTAACAGAAAAGCTTACCGCTCTCCAAAGGGAGTGCCTTTTTCCATGTCACCGCCGAAAAAGTACAAAAAAACCCTCCCTGCGGAGGGCCTCGTTTCAGGAATTCTTTCCAGCCGTTTCTTCCCCGACATTTACCGCCTCGCTAATTTCCTTTTCCACTTCCCGCGATGCCCGGCGGAATTCGTTTATTCCCTTGGCGAGGGAGCGGGCTAACTCAGGAATCTTTTTGGGGCCGAAAATAATCAAAGCAATAACCAAGATAAGAAGAAGCTCCTGCGTACCAAGACCGAAAAACGACATAAAATCACCTCCTGTAATTCCGTAAATGGGTCACCCTCAGGGGACCCTGCTCGCCTTTCCTGTAATCCTGCGCTTCAAGGTAAAATTCCAAAGGCAGAGAAAGGACCTCGTCCACCAGGAATCCGACCTTTCCGCCTTCTCTTACTGAAACTATTTTAACATATCTTTTGCATTTTTCACAGACACAAACTTGATATGTCCGTGTCAAGATTAAGGAGGGTTAATTGTAGAATCAAAAGCGACAGCATAAAAAAGTAGAACCATAGCGTGGTGTCAAATCAAACACATACGGAGGGTTTCAGCTATGGCTCTTCCACAAGTGCATACCACATCCTCGCACACCCTTAAACACCTAACACACTTCGACAAGGGAAAATTTACGCGCTGCTTAAAGAAGGCTTTAGCCCATCTCAGTTTGCGGCCAAACTCGACCGCCACCCCAGCACTATTTACAGAGAAATCAAACGAAGTACCACTACTCAGCTCCGGTCTGTTCTGACTCCTTATGAGGCCTACTTCCCTGAAACAGG
>JASUSC010000087.1 GCA_030446285.1 Eubacteriales bacterium
ATTAGTTGTAGTAGAGAAGCTTAATGGCCCGGCGCTTCTCTTCCTGTTCCCCATCGTCCCGTTCCCCAGCCGGCCGGGAACCCTTCCTGATCCGGCGGCGGTAATTGGCTTCGAAACGATTAATGTCCTCCACCGTCCGGAGATTATTGCGTTTCCATTCCAGCAAAATGCTGTCAATGTAGCGGAAGTTGCGCTTGCCTTGCAGCACCGCCCGGCGCAAGGCCTCCACGATCACTTCGGGAGAATGGCCATCTTCCTCCAGCCATTTGTGGATTTGTTCCAGCTGGAGCTGGGTAAGAGGAGTTCCGAACTCCCCTTCAAAAACCTGATACAAAGCCGTCCGCTCATCTTCCTGGGCCTTCTGCCGCCGTTTTTCCATGATAGCTTCAGCCCTGGTGTGCTCCCGCATTTTTTCCTCAGCCCACAGGTCAGATATTTTCAGGAACAGGCCTTCCAGGCCAAAGGTGTTTTTTACCTTATCTTCCTTTTCGTCATAGTAATGTTTGATAGTCAGGAACCCCCGGTCGCGGAGGCTGACCAGCTTCTCTTTTATCTCGTCCTCGTCAAGGGTCATTTCAGCCGCCAGGAGGGAAGCGGTGGGCAGCGGCACCCCTTCGGAAATCATCAGTCGCATGATCTGGAGAAGCAGGCACAGTTCCCGCTCATCAAGGCCTAGGGCCCGATAGTAGCGCAGAAGCAGGTTGGGAACTACCGTCACTCCTTGGGCAAACAAATCGGCCCCAAAAGCAGCGGTTATGTTGCCGCCGGCATTCCTCTTCCCTCGTGTCATCCTACAAACCCCTTTCTCAATCCAGGTGCATTATACCACATTTCCCTCGGCAAACCCCTCGAAAAAAAAAGCCTGTCCGTCTCAAAAAACCACCTTAATTCTCTTCCCTCTTACAATATTTTGGTAATAAGCAGGGTTTTTCCCACCCTCAAACTCACCTGGCGGAGAAATTCTAATTTCTTGTTGTCCTTGTCATAACAAATTTTGACAATGGGGCGGGCGCGAAAGTTTTTTCTCCCCTAACCATCGCCCCCATTCCCCCGGTACTCAGCTGCACCACACTACCCAGCAGGTAAAGAGATAAGGAAATTAAGGAAAAATGCTCCGGAGAAAAGCCTGAACTACCTTGGCGTCAAAGTAAAAGTTGCCGGCCCCATAGAGGTATTCTACGGCCTCGTGGGGAAGATAACTTCTGCGATAGGGCGTGTTCCCCGTAAGAGCCTCGCAAACATAGTCCACGGCGACGATGCGAGAAAAGAGGTCGGTTTTCCCCTTTTTAACCCAGAGGACAACCGCTATCGTCCCAGTGCTCATGGTAGTGGAGGGCTACCCGCACCGCCTCCACCGATATTCCTTCCCGGCACAGGGTCATGTAGCCATCTTTGGTGTGCTCCTTCATTTTTTCCCGCTCTTCAGCCGTCAGCTCCTCCTGTTTCTGCCGGATCTCTAATGGCAGAGCACGTTTGCCGATGTCGTGGAGGATAGCTCCCACACCGACGTGGCAGAGTTTCTCATCTTTCAGTTCCATAGTGACACCGATAATAAGGCTGTAAACGCACACGCTAGCCCCCTGCTCCAGAGTGGAATCATCGGTGGTTCGCAGGTCGAAAAAGAAGCGGTGAACCTCTTCTTCCTAAGATGATTTTCTGGAGCATGAAGGAAACTTTTTTATGTCTTTTCCGCGGCACCTTCAGCTTTTCCGCTGGTAAGCGGAGTACTTCCACCGGGGAGTATGTATTGAGAAAGCGAGGACCATGCCTTCGTTGAGCAGAACCTGATCGTTGACAATAACAGGCTTTGCCAGAACCATTCCTTCCAGCAGTTGGTATATCCCTTATTTTTCCAAAACTCGTCCCCGTCCTTCGCCTATGAACATTATTCTACATTTTTCGTCCATATCCTGCCGTTAAAAAAAAGGGGGGTAAATTTTTCTACCCCGCCCGGGTCAAAAGGCGAAAACCATATCTTTTGATTAGCCCGAGAGCCTTTTCCACCTCCCGGCCCAGCTCCTCCGGTCGATGGGCGTCAGAACCAACGCTGCAAACCTCCACTCCTGCTTCTCGAGCCAACTCCAAGAAACGGGTGGATGGGAAGAAATCCGTTCCTGTCTTCGTCCCGGAAGTGTTGATCTCCAGAGCCAGCCCTCTTTTCGCCACTTCTTTCAGGAGAGGAACAAGATACTCCTCTTCCCTTTCTCGCAGCCGGGAGCCGAAATATTTTTCTCCGTGACGCCGGTAAATGTCAAAATGGCCGACGGTGTGAAAAAAGCCCGAAGCGATAAGCCTCTCCATGCGCCGGGAGTAGAGTTCAAGAATCTCTTCCACATCCCGGCAGGGGAAATAAGCCGCACTCTCCCGGGCCGAGGATATGGCAACATCTTCCAAACAGTGAATGGAGCCAATGACAAAATCAAAAGAATAGGAAGAAAGTAACTTTTCAATGGCCCCCTCCAGCCCTTCCTCATAACCCACTTCAATCCCGGCTCCCACCCAGAGCCGGTCCCCGTACTCATCCTGGAGGCGCTTAACTTCGTCTAAATATAATGGTACCCAGGCTTCTAATTGCTCCATGGGAATCAACTGCCCCTCCAGCCGGATGAACCAGTCCAAATGCCGGCGGCGGGGATTGCATTCAAAATGGGGAGTAAAACATATTTCCTTCAACCCCAACTCCAGCGCCCTTTGACAGTATACCTCCATGGCCACGTCCTGCGCATCAATTGAATAGTTAGGATGGACATGATAATCCACCAAGACAGTTTGCATAGTTTTACTCCTCCTGTGACGAGGAAAAATCTTTTATCCCTTCCAAAAGAGCCTGGGCCAGTCCCTCTTGATAAACATCAGAGCAGAGGAGAACACGATCCCAGTAGTTGGTGATAAAACCCATTTCCACTAAAACCGCCGGCACCTGCGGACTTTTTATGACCACAAAATTGGCCGGTCGCAGGGGACAGGGAAAAGCAGTCCGCCGCTGAAGAGCTTCCCGGATGCAGCGTCCTAATTTTTCACTGGCGGAGTTTCCCGGCCAGTAGTAAACAATAGGACCGCGCACTCTCGGGTCTGAACTGCTGTTGACATGCAGGCTGACCAGCAGAAGAGCTCCCCTCTGCTCCGCCAGCCGGCGTCGCCGGTAAAGGTTCTCCCGGTTTTCCTCCGCCCGCATCACCCTGACCGGCTTTAAAGCCGGATCAGCCTCCAGGGTTATAATCGCCCGGCAGCCGCTCTCCCTGAGATTTGTTACAAGGCGGCGGGCTATCGCCTGATTAATATCTTTCTCCTTTACTCCACCGGCCAACGTCCCGGGGTCAGCCCCTCCGTGGCCGGGATCGACCACCACAACCTTCCTGCCCAGCCCGGCTGCCGTCAGCCATTCCCGCCAGCGGGCAGCCGCATACAGGTGACCAAAACCGGCAAAGAAGAAAAAAATTACGGTGAGAACGGCTATCACCGCCAACCGGGGTTGCAAACCTTTCTTTTTCCCCACCCCTGCCAGTCCTCCTTTTTTACGCAGTATCTCCGGGCTACTCCCTGCTCCTTTCCAAAAAAAAGAAAAAACTCACCTCACCCCTCTGCCACCAGCAGTCTTCTCTTCTCTCCTCCGATAATCTCCAGCACCTCAAAGAGGGAAGTTACCCGGTAAAAATCCCCCACCGGCGGCTCCTTCTCAAAATCCCAGGTGTGGGGATGGTCAAAATGAATGCAGTTAAAACCGCCTCTGATACCGGGATTGATATCCCCCTTCATACTGTTCCCGATAATCCACGACTCCATGACCTTTAGACCGGCATCGCGAGCAATGTAAAGATACTCGGCCGTCCCTTTCATCCGGAAAATGTAAACCCGACGGAAATAGCGCGCCAACCCGCTGGCCTTCACTTTGGCTAGTTGTAACTGGGGCTCGCCCTTGGTGGCCAGATAAAGGGGATATCCCTTGGCCAGCTCCTTCAGGACCTCCTCCGCCCCTTCGACTAGCTCAATCTCTCGGGTAAAAAGTTCCCACCCTAACCGTTCCACCTCTTCCTTCTTTTGGGGATCCGGCGTCCGGCGGTACAGTGAGCAAAAATACTCATAAGTTTGACCCAGGGCGCGGGGAAAACACTCTTTCATAAAACCGCCCATCTTTTTTACATTGGCGATATCGAATTCGTTGAGCTTCTTTACTGCTTCTTCTCCGGGAAAGCCTTCACGCTCCATCAGTACCCGGAAACGCTCTTTGGCCTCGTTAAAGTACCGGGTAGTTTCGATGAGGGTATCGTCCAGGTCGAAAATTATCCCCCCGCCCGCCATTTTTTCCCTCCCTTTTTCTAAAAAACTTCCTAAAAAAACTTCTCCGCTTCCCTACAAAATTATTTTTAAACCGAAAAAAGGATTTTGACAACGGGAATAGAATAATAGCAACAAAATATTTTCAGGTGGGGTGGACCGTGAAGATCATAATCTGTGACCGCTGTAAAGCTCGGCAGGTTGAAGGGATAGTCTGCCGTCACTGCGGTGACACAGCGTTGTGCTACGACTGCTTGGAGAGTCATCCCCAGGCCATGCGTACCTGTCCGGAATGCGGAAAATTCATCTGCGAAGAGTGTTACAATGGGATGGTGGAATGTGACCTGAAGAAGAAAAAAGAAAAACTGTAAGCGCTTACTGAAAATATTTACTACTCTTTTCAGCCCTCTGGCGGGAAAATTAATAAAATTTTACCAGCAACCCCGTTACAATGTGAAAGCAAAAAGGGGTAATTACCATGTTCTTGCCCGCCGATCGATCCTCCCGAATTATTGATACGACTGGTTTTCTTCTTCCTCACCGGCGGCCTGCACCTGGCGGGCGAGGGCCTTCAGGCGCTCCGCCACACGGGCATGAACTGTGCCGGGCGGGAAGCTGCCGTCGGGCTGACGCTCCCCTGCCGGCAGGCCCGTCAAGAGCTCGAGGCCCTCGTCCACGGTACGGAAAACGTAGACGTGGAACTTACCCTCCCGTACCGCCTCCACCACGTCCTCGCGGAGCATCAGGTGCTGGAGGTTCCCGGCAGGAATGAGCACCCCCTGGGTGCCGGTGAGGCCCTTGAGCCGGCAAACGTCAAAGAAACCTTCGATCTTCTCGTTGATCCCCCCCACAGGTTGGATCTCTCCCTTCTGGTTCACGGAGCCGGTGACAGCGATGTCCTGGCGCAGGGGTACTTCGGCGAGAGCGGAAAGGAGAGCTAAGAGCTCAGCGCTCGAGGCGCTGTCTCCCTCCACCCCCTCGTAGCTCTGCTCGAA
>JASUSC010000033.1 GCA_030446285.1 Eubacteriales bacterium
GAGTTCCTGCTTCTTGGGGCAGGGGCTATGGTTGTCTCAAAAACCGCCTGCTGGGGCTGAGGCAACCTGAAAGGCGGACTACAAATACCCCAGCCGTCTAAAGCAGTGCAGTTTTGCACAGTTTAGATGACCAGGAATGGGAAGGTGGCTTCCAGAGAGATTTCCCCGGCAGGGGCTTATTTCAAATACAGCGACATTATTGTTGCTGCTGCCGTCATTTGGACGGTAATTATGATGATTATTCCCATCCCCAGGCAACTCTTGGACTTTTTGATTACAGTGAACATTTCCTGTGCTCTCATTATTCTGCTCGTTACCATGTACAATGCCGATGCGCTGGAGTTTTCGGTCTTTCCCACTTTGCTCTTGGTTATGACCCTTTTCCGGCTTTCTCTGAACATTACCGCTACCAGGTTAATTCTCCTCCACGGCGATGCCGGCAGCGTGATTAAAACCTTCGGCGAATTTGTCATGGGGAGCAACCCGGTGGTGGGATTTGTCATTTTTCTCATCTTAGTGGTAATCCAGTTTGTCGTGATTACCCGGGGTGCGGAAAGGGTAGCGGAAGTGGCGGCTCGTTTTACCTTAGATGCTATGCCCGGGAAACAGATGAGCATTGATGCCGATCTCAACGCCGGTCTCATCACAGAGGAAGAGGCCAGACGCAGACGGGAGGAAATTCAGCGGGAAGCCGATTTTTACGGGGCAATGGACGGTGCCAGTAAGTTTGTCAAAGGCGATGCCATTGCCGCCATCGTTATTATTATCATCAACATCATCGGCGGTTTTATCATCGGAATGGTTCAGATGAAGATGTCGGCCCTCCAGGCCCTCCATACTTTTACTATTCTCACCGTCGGCGAGGGACTGGTGGCGCAGATTCCGGCTTTGCTCATTTCCACAGCCACGGGTATCATCATCACCCGGGCGGAAGGGGAAAACAACCTGGGGCAGAATGTATCAGCCCAGGTTTTTACCAGGCCCAAAGTGCTGGCCATTGCGGCCGGGGCCCTGGTAGTACTGGCTTTGCTGGGGATGCCCAAGGTGCCCTTCTTTCTGATGGCTGCTCTTCTCGGCACCTTTGCCTATTCCCTGAATCGGGCCCAGAAGAAGCAGGTGTTGACAGAAGAGGAGAAAAAAAAGGAAGCGGAGCTGGAGAAGGCGAAAAAACCGGAAAACGTTACTTCCCTTCTCCACGTTGATCCCTTGGAGGTAGAAATAGGGTACGCTTTAATCCCGCTGGTGAGCGGGAACAACGGCGGCGACCTTCTCGACCGCGTGGTAATGATCCGGCGGCAGTGTGCCTTGGAGCTGGGGATTATTTTACCGCCGGTACGGATGCGGGATAATGTCCAGCTTCCTCCCAACTCCTATGTAATCAAAGTTAAAGGGGTAAAGGTAGCTGAAGGGGAAGTAATGCCTGACCATTACCTGGCTATGGCTGGCGGGCTTACCGAAGAGGAAATTCCCGGTATCGAGACCAGGGAACCTGCCTTCGGCATGCCGGCAAAATGGATTGCACCCGCGTTAAAAGAGAAAGCCGAAATGGCCGGGTACACCGTCGTTGACCCGTCCTCAGTAATTGCCACTCATCTCTCGGAAGTAATTAAGCGCCACGCCTGGGAAATCCTTACTCGCCAGGATGTTCAGACCCTGCTGGATAATGTCAAAGCCCGGTATCCTGCGGTGGTGGAAGATGTTGTTCCCGGCGTTCTCACTCTCGGTGAAGTCCAGAAAGTGCTGGTGAATTTGCTGAAGGAAAGGGTATCCATTCGCGACATGGTCACCATTCTGGAAACTCTTGCCGACCACGGCAGAGTGACGCGAGACCCGGATGTACTTACTGAATACGTGCGTCAGGCTTTTTCCCGGACCCTGGCCCGGCCTTATGTGGCCGGCGACGGCAAACTGCATGTCTTAACGTTAGACCCGGCGGTAGAGCAGGCAATAAGGGATGGGGTTCAGCGGAGTGAACACGGATCCTACGTGGTTTTGGAGCCGGAGAAAGCTCAAGCCCTCTACAACAGTCTGCGTCAGGGGGCTGAAAAACTGGCAGCCAAAGGGCTGCCGCCGGTGGTACTCACCGCGCCCCTTGTTCGTATCTACCTGCGAAAACTGATGGAAAAATATCTACCCCAGCTGGTGGTAATCTCTTACAGCGAGCTGGAACCCGACCTGGAAGTGCAGACAGAAGGGATGGTGAGCTTCTAAATGCGGATTAAGCGGTACGTGGCCACCAGTTTACAGGAAGCCATGCTTAAAATAAAAAAAGATTTAGGCAGTGATGCGGTAATTATTCACACTCGCAAGTTCCGGCAAGGAGGTTTTTTTGGGCTTTTTGGCCGCACCATGGTGGAGGTTACGGCGGCGGTAGAAGACCATCCTTTCCAGGTAAGGCGGGAGTTAATGGAAGCTGCAGCTTCCCTTTTGCAGAACGGGGGGGAGGGGACTGAGAGGTGGCAGCCCCCGCCTCCCCTTTTGCATAACAGGGGCCAAGAAAAAGTTGTTCCGCCTGCCGAAAGAAACGGACAGGAAGGGGAGAAAAAAGAGTTAAACGAGCTGGTGGAAGGCCTGCAGGAAATGAAAAGCATGATGGAAACGGTTCTGGACCACATAGAGGAAGTTAACAATCTCTCGGCTTATCCTAAAGCCGTGCAACGGAGTTACCGGCTTCTCTTAGAGCAGGAGGTCGATGAGAAAATTGCCAAGAGCTTGATCCGCCAAGCGATAAAAAACCTACCTTACCAGGAGGCAGAAGATCCAGAAAAAGTTCGGCAGTTGCTGAGCCAGCAAATCCTCAAGGTCCTCAAACAGCCCAAGCCTATAACCTTTTCCCCGGAAAAAAAGCGGCAGGTAGTGGCTTTAGTTGGTCCCACTGGAGTGGGAAAAACAACAACTATCGCTAAACTGGCAGCCCACTTTGCCCTGGTGGAGAGAAAAAAGGTAGCTCTAGTTACGATGGATACTTATCGCATTGCGGCGGTGGAGCAAATAAAAACTTATGCCAATATCATCGGTGTACCGGTAGAGGTGGCTTACAATCCGAAAGAAATGAAAGGAGCCATTGCCCGGCTGGCGGATAAAGAGCTTATCTTAATTGATACTCCTGGCCGCAGTCATTACAACCGTAAACAGATGGAAGAAATTCACCAATACCTCGAAGCAGCAGTACCGGATGACATATACCTGGTTTTAAGCGCTACTACTAGATTTAGAGACCTACTTGAGACTGTGGAAGCTTACTCGTCCCTTCCTATGCAGAAGCTGGTTTTTACCAAATTGGACGAAACAAGCTGCTGGGGAGTAATTTTAAACGTGATTTACAAAACGCGAAAAAATCTTTCTTACTTTACCGTCGGCCAGAATGTGCCGGACGATATCGAAGTGGCTGATCCTGGGAAAGTAGCTGCCCGGCTACTGGAGGGGAACTGATATGCAGGACCAAGCATATAAACTGCGTCTCCTTGCTCAGGATTTACACCGTCAGGTGGAAGAAGAACTAAAAGCCCGGGCCCGTACCGCGCGGGTGATAACCGTTACCAGCGGGAAAGGCGGGGTGGGTAAAACCAACTTTTCCCTCAATTTAGGTATAGCTTTGCAAAAATTAAACAAGCGGACAATTCTCATCGATGCCGACCTGGGTATGGCCAACGTGGATGTGGTGCTTGGCCTGGTTCCCCGTTACACTCTTTATGATGTGATCAAGGGCGAAAAGGAAATTGATGAAATTATTGTTGAAGGACCTGATGGGTTAAAAATAATTCCTGGAGGTTCGGGGATTCAAGAGTTGGCCAATCTGGACCGAGAACGGCTGGAAAGTATTATTACTCAGATTTACCGGCTGGACGGCGAGGCTGACTTGATTATTATCGATACCGGCGCTGGTCTTTCCCAAAATGTGATGAGCTTTGTCCTGGCGGCAGATGAAGTCATCCTGCTGACTACTCCCGAGCCAACTGCCATAACGGATGCTTACGGTCTGGTGAAAAACCTCTTTCGCCATCGTCCTGACAGCAAAGTTTATCTGGTAGTAAATATGGCTGAAAGCGATGAAGAGGCGGAAATGGTGGCGCGCAAGCTGGAAATCGTAACCCAGAAATTCCTGCAGGCGCAGATTACCTGCCTTGGCTATATTTTAAACGATCCCCACGTTGCCCGAGCGGTTAAAATGCAGGTACCCTTTATCATCTCCTATCCCAGTGCCAGAGCTTCGCGAAGGATAAAAGAAGTGGCGGCCAGACTAGTGGATGTTCCTGACTACGGAGAGGAAAAAGGATTGAAAGGTTTCCTTGACCGGATGCTGGCTTTCTTTGGCCGCAGGCAATAGCAAATCAGGGGGCTGGGATTTGAATGGGAAAAGAAGTGCAACTGGAAATCAATCAAAAAGTAGAATTGCATATAAAATTAGGTGAATTTGCAGGAATTTATCCCTCGCGGATAGAAGAAATAAGCGATAGGGTAATTTTGCTGGCTGCACCCATCAAAAAAGGCAGGGTGCTGCCGGTGGAAACTGGAACACCGGTAGAGGTTTGTTTTGCCCGGCAAAATTGTTTCTATTGTTTTGCCTCGGTAGTAAGCGGTATGGTTCGGGAAAAGGTCCCTCTCGTTGTTGTCCAGAAACCGGAGAAAATAGAGCGGGTGCAGCGGCGCCGTTTTGTCCGGTTTGAGGTACGGCTTCCGGTTAAGTTTTACCTTCTCGATAATCAGTACAACCCCCTTCCTCCGCAACTCGAAGGATTTACTGTGAACATCAGTGGTGGAGGGATTTTGCTGGCCACAGAAGCGGAAGTGAAAATTGGCGACCAGTTGCAGTTAGAGATAGCTTTCCCTGACGGCACCATTATCGAGGCAGTTGGCCGGGTAGTCCGGTTGCAGGAAGTGTGGGAGGACAGAAAGGCAATTAACTATGCAGGAATCGAGTTCATCCTCCTTTCTTCCCGGGACCAGGATACCATCACTCGTTTTATTTTCCAGCAGCAGCGGTTATTGCGGGCTAAAGGTTTGCTTTAGTGATAGAGGATATCGAGGGCGAGGTGGGGATGATGGCCGGGCCTTATCGGGTGCTGGTGGTTGACGACTCTTCCTTCATGCGCCAGTTTATCAGCGATTTTCTTTCCCAGGATCCCGAAATAGTAGTAGTGGGGACGGCAGCTAATGGACAGGAAGCGGTAAACTTAGTAGAGGCTTTGCGGCCGGATGTAGTAACCATGGATATTGAAATGCCCGTCATGGATGGGCTGACCGCTTTAAGAAAAATCATGAACCGCTGCCCTACACCGGTTATCATGCTAAGCAGTTACACCCGCGAAGGGGCGGAAACTACCTACAGGGCCCTGGAAATGGGAGCGGTAGATTTTATCGCTAAACCTTCTGGTACCATTTCCCCCGATATTGAACTGATTCGGCAGGAAATTATAGCCAAAGTTAAAGCCGCAGCTACTGTGAAACCGGAAAATCTCCGTTCCCTCTGGCAGGCTGCTCCGCAATTTCCTCCTTTGGAGGCGAGTCTTCCTGCCAGAACTCCTTTGACCAGGGTAATAGCCATTGGCGCTTCCACCGGCGGTCCCCGTGCCCTGCAGGAACTCCTGGCCGGTTTTCCCGCCGACCTTCCTGCCGGCGTCCTGATTGTGCAGCACATGCCGCCGGGATTCACCAGAGCGCTGGCAGAGCGACTGGATAAGGTGTCCCTCCTACAGGTTCGGGAAGCCAGGGAGGGAGAAGAGTTACTGCCCGGTATGGCCCTGGTGGCGCCGGCTTCCTACCACCTTACCTTGAAAAGAGTTGGCGGCCGGTATGTAGTCAGGTTAAATCAAGATGCTCCGGTAAACGGTCACCGTCCTTCTGTGGATGTGATGATGAGTTCTCTTGCTTTTCTCGATTTGGAGCTAATTGGGGTTCTCCTTACCGGTATGGGCGACGACGGTGTTAAAGGCATGGCGGCCGTAAAAAAAGCAGGCGGTATAACTTTTGCCGAGGATGAAAGTACAGCGGTTATCTACGGTATGCCCCGGACAGCGGTTGAGGCGGGAGTTGTTGATTATACCCTTCCCCTCCCCCAGATAGCACCGGCCATAGTAAGTCTCATCAATAAAGCAAAAGTAAAGGCCGGTAGTAGCTAACTTGACTGATACCCTTCACTTAACGAGGAACAGAAGAGGCTACGGAGGGGATATACCCGTGGACATGTCAAAATACACCCAGGTTTTTTTAGATGAAGCACGGGATTACATCCAGAGAATAAACGATTCCCTGCTAGCCTTGGAGGCAGACCCGCAGGGAAACAGAACGGTTTTGAATGTGATTTTTCGCTCGGTCCATACCTTAAAGGGAATGTCGGCCACTATGGGCTATTCTGCTATGGCTGAGTTTACCCATCAGATGGAGAATTTACTCCAGAAGTTGCGGAACGGGGAAGTGGAACCCGGCGAAGAAGTAATGGATATTCTTTTTGCTTCCCTAGACGTTCTGGAAAAAATGATGGACGACATAGCGGCGGGAGGCAAAGGCGAGGTTGATACTTCCGATTTACGCCAACGGATGCTTGCTCTTCTGGAAAAAGGTGCGGATGAAGTAGAACCGGAGCCGGTCAAGAAAAAGGAAGAGATTGTCATAGAGGATGAGATCAGTTTCAACGAATACGAGAGCAGATTGATTACTGAGGGAAAAAAGCGAGGCTTTCAGGCGTACCACATCACGGTGTTCATTCGGGAGAACTGCCTGTTAAAAGCGGCCCGGGCTTACATGGTTTTCCGTAAACTAGAAAAATTAGGGGAAATAGTAAAGACCGTTCCCAGCGTTCAGGATATAGAGGATGAAAAATTTAACCGCAGCTTTGAGGTTATCCTTTTAAGCAACCGGCAGCCGGAGGAAATCAGGCAGGCCTTAGTTTCCATTGCGGAAGTAGAAGAGCTGCGAATTGTCCTGGTAGGAGTAGAGATAAAAGAAGAAAGCGGAGCTATTTCTCCGCCGGCTCAAGATGAAGCTGTTCCCACTAACAAAAAAAGTGGACAAATAGTCTGTCAGGACAATCGTTGTGAGTTGAGGACCCAGAAGGTGCGAACGGTGCAAACGGTACGGGTAGATATTGACCGTCTTGACACTTTGATGAACATGGTAGGGGAGCTGGTTATCCAAAAAACCCGTTTGGAGCAGATAGGGCGTCAACAGGGCAACAGTGAGCTTAACGAGGCTCTGGAGCAACTGGGACGTCTTACTTGGGATTTGCAAAACGTAGTAATGAAGGTGAGAATGGTTCCCTTAGAGCACGTGTTCAACCGTTTTCCCCGCATGGTCCGGGATTTAGCCCGGAAACTGGGGAAAAAAGTTAATTTTGTTGTGGAGGGCCAGGAAACGGAACTGGATCGGACAGTAATAGATGAAATCGGCGACCCTTTGGTCCACCTTCTTCGTAACGCTCTTGACCACGGCCTTGAATCTCCGGAAGAACGGGAGAAAGCCGGGAAAAATCCGGTGGGTACGGTTAAATTGGCCGCCCGCTATGAAGGTAACAATGTTATTATTGAAGTGAAAGACGACGGACGGGGTATTGATGTTGAGAAGGTGCGGGAAAAAATTGTCGCCGGGGGACTTCTGCCCAGGGAAGAAGCGGTTCAGCTCAGCGATGAAGAGGTGCTAAACTATTTATTCCAGCCTGGTTTCAGCACGGCCGAAAAAGTTACTGACATCTCCGGACGGGGTGTGGGTTTAGATGTGGTAAAAAGCAAAGTTGAATCTCTGAGCGGCTCAATTGAGCTATTTAGTACCCCGGGTAAAGGGACTACTTTCCAGATTCAGCTGCCCCTGACGCTGGCGATAATGCAGGCCTTGATGGTCCAGACGGGTAATGAAATTTATGCCATTCCCCTCTCTTATATAACGGAGACTACCAATATAACGCCTGGGGATATTAAAGTGGTCCAGAACCAGGAGACTATGATTCTGCGGGATCACGTCTTGCCGCTCATCAGGTTGCATGAGTATTTTGAGGTTCCAGAAGAACCCCGCTCCCTCAATGAATACGCGGTAGTAGTGGTAAAAAAAGGGGAGAAAAAAGTAGGCCTAGTGGTGGACCAGTTGCTGGGGCAGCAGGAGATAGTAATAAAATCACTGGGTAACTCGCTACCTCCTATTTCTGCTCTGGCGGGGGCTACTATTCTGGGGAACGGTCAGGTAGCTTTGATCATTGATGTACCTAGCCTCTTCTAAATTTATTTATTTTTCCCGGTTTTACTCAGGCGTGACAGAGGTGGTAACGATGAGTACTTCGATGGTGGTAATTTTTCGGCTCCACAGACAGGAATATGCCGTCGATATTGCCGGGGTGCAGGAAATAGTGAGGTTAGTTAAGATTACTCATGTTCCCAGGGCTCCCCGCCATATTAAAGGAGTTATTAACCTGCGGGGAAACATTCTTCCGGTAGTCGATTTGCACGGATTTTTCTCCCTTCCCCCCCGAGTAAACAGCGAGCGAACGCGGATTGTGATAATTAGAAGCGGGGGAAGAACCATGGGTTTCATCGTGGACGAAGTGTTAGAGGTTAGATCTTTTAACCTCGATGCTCTCGAGCCTCCGCCGTACCTCGAAGAAAAAAAAGGAAAAAACTTTGCCCGTGGAGTTATCAGGTTAGGCGAGAGGCTTGTAATGCTATTGAACGTCGATGTTATTATGAATGAACTTTTGCAAGCGGGAGAGGAGAATGGCAGGGGGGTTTGTACCAATGGGTCATGAACTTTCTTCTCGGGAAAGGGACGCGTTGAAGGAGATAGCCAACATCGGGTCGGGAAATGCCGCCAGCGCTCTTGCAGCTATGACGGATACGAAAATCGATATAACCGTTCCCAGCGTTAAAATAATTCCTTTTGCCCAAGTTCCGGAAATTTTGGGTGGGGCGGAAATTCTTTCGGTAGGCATCTACACCCAGGTCCAGGTAGACGCTCCCTGCGGGCTTCTTTTTGTTTTTCCCCTCTCCAGCGCTTTGCATCTGGTAGATATTCTCCTGGGCAGACCACCGGGAACTACAAAAGAAATAGAGAGCCTTGAGTCTTCGGCCCTGATAGAGACCGCTAACGTAGTAGGCGGTGCTTATCTCAATGCTCTCAGCAGGCTTACCAATATCACCTTTGTTCCTTCTGTCCCTGCCCTGGCTATAGATATGGTGGGAGCCATTTTCAATTCTGTCTTCGTTCCCGCCAGTGTCTTTTTTGACGATGCTATCATGCTGGAAACGGTATTTTTGGGCGAGGATCAGCAGGTTACCGGTCATTTCTTTCTCTTACCCCAGGCCAACACCCTGCAACGCATTCTTGAGGCAATAGAAGTGAATAAACCCTAATGGCGAGGATTATCAAGGTAGGGATGGCAGAAATGAATGTGGCGGCAAGTCCCAATATTCTCATTACCAGCGGGCTGGGGTCATGTATAGGAGTATGTCTTTACGACCCCGTCGCCAAGATAGGTGGGATGGCCCATATCATGCTACCATCGTCCGAAATAGGAGGAACTAAAGATAACCCTGCCAAATATGCCGACACCGCCGTGCCGGCGTTAATGGAACTTATGGAGAAGCAGGGAGCAAACATCCGACGGCTGGTGGCGAAGTATGCCGGTGGGGCTCAAATGTTCAGTTTTACCAATGGCAGTTCCTTCTTAAAAATAGGAGAACGCAATGCCGAGGCGGTAAAAGAAGCTCTGGAAAAGGCAGGAATTAAAATTCTCGCCTCCGACACGGGAGGTAGCTTTGGGCGTACCATAGAGTTTTCCACCGAGACGGGACTTCTTTTAGTCAGGACGCTTACTCAGGGTGAAAAGATTTTGTGAATAACGGAGTGGTGGGATTGCCGCAGAGGGAAAAAGCAATAATGGCAGGAGCCATTGCAATGGTAATCATTTTCCTGATAGCTATTTCGCATGGGGTTACGGTGTTAGCCGCTCTTTTCCGGGGAGTGGTGGCCGGTATTCTCGTTGCTGGTTTTACTGCCGCCTGCCTGTATGGCTGGCAGCAAATGGAAAGACAGCAGGAGAAGAAAACGCAGGCGGTTCAGAAAAAGCAGAACGGTACGGCCGGGCAAATAGTGGATGTGAAGGCAGGAGCGGAAGATGATCTCGCCCGGGATCTTGCGGGAATGGAAGCAAATACTTTTCAGCCCGTAAACTTAGCGGCGCTTTATGCAAACAGCACTAAAGAAAAGGATGCGGCCCGGGCAGCGGCGGCAATACGAGAGATTATGGCTGAAAAAGGGCCGGACAACGTCGGCAGGAGGAAGGAAAGCAATGCTGGGAAAGGCGAAGAAAAGTGATGATGACGGGATTCTTGCTTGCTGGCAGAGATTTAAAAGTGCGGGGGACCAAGCAGCCCGGGAAGCACTTATTGTTCATTATGCCCCGTTGGTTAAGTACGTAGCCAACCGGATAGCAGCGACTTTACCCGCCACTGTGGAGCGGCAAGACCTGATCAGTTACGGCATTTTCGGCCTCATCGATGCCATTGAAAAATTTGAGCCGGAACGGGGGATAAGATTTGAAACTTATGCTCTTGCCAGGATTAAGGGTGCTATCCTGGATGGGCTGCGGGCTATGGACTGGGTTCCCTATTTATTAAGACAGAAAGCCCGAGAACTGGAAGAAGCCTATGCCAGCATAGAAGCACGCACGGGCCGGCCTGCTACCGACGAAGAGGTTTGCCAGGTTCTTGGTTTGACCAAAAAACAATTTTACAATCTCCTCCGTAAAGCCAGTGCTGCCTGCCTTGTTTCACTGGATGATTTGCTGCAGGGGGACAAGCATGGGGACAATAAGACCCGTCTACTTGATTGGATTGAAGATTCCAGTTCGCCCGATCCCATTGCTTTCCTGGAACTTAAAGAGCAGCAAAGAATTCTGGCTGAAGCTATTAACCGTTTGCCGGAAAAAGAAAAAACGGTTATTGCCCTTTACTACTATGAAGGCTTAACCTTAAAAGAAATTGGGCGGGTCTTAGGGGTTTCCGAGTCGAGGGTGTCGCAACTTCATACCCGGGCTATTTTGCGCATGAGAGGCTATTTGAACAGGAAGCGGAAGAAACTCTCATGAAACCGGGGAAAAGGAGGGGCTCCTGATGGATAACAATAAAAAAAGAGAAGAAGGGGTCAGCAGGGTGGGGAAGGAAAAAGAAGATAGTTTCCAGCTTGTCAGGGAGAGTTCGGAAGAGGTTGAGAAGCTCCTGGGCTACATGGGCAGTATCCTTGACAGAGTAATGGATGTGGTGGAAAATAAAGACATAGAGGGCATTCGCCTGGTCGAATATAAAAATGTAGAAAAAGAGCTGGAACAACGCCAGATACGTGATGTGGACAGGGAAGCTGTGCGCTAGGCGGTAGCTTCCAATGGACAAGGCCCAGAAGGCTATCAAGCTTTTCAAACATCTGCAGGAAACCCAAGGAGGACTTGACCCTGATAAGAAGGCGTTGCTGGTGAAGTTTATCCGTCCCCAGTTTCACCTGGCCAGAGAAATTGAAGAAATTACCACAGAGCTGAAAGAGATAGAAGAAGTGTTAAAAAACACCAAGCGGGGACGGGTAATGGTTGCGGGTATTGTCAGACCCGGGGTGAAAATTGCAATAGGCTCCTCTATTTTTTACGTGCGGAATGAAATTCACTACATCTGTTTCACCCGGGAGAGAGAGGAGATAAAAATTTCTCCCTATCAATAGGGGGGGAGGAAAGATGTCTTTACGCTCAGTAGACTTCCAGGTAGCCCTGCCGCGGGTGCAGGAAGCGGGGAGAGCGCAGCCCGTAAATAGCCAGGAGCAGAATGCGCGTCAGGAACAGTTTGCCCTTCAGTTTCAAAAGCAGGTGGAACAAAGCCAGCAACAGGTTACCGATCCCCTTAAGTCTCGCGACCTCAGAGTGGAAGAAAGAGCCGGTGGTACCGGCGAAAAGCATTATGAACGACAACACAAAGAAAAGCGGGGAGAGAAGGAGCAGGAGGAAGAAAAACTGGCAGCAGATCCTCTCTTGGGCAGACATATCGATATTGAGATTTAAGCGGGGTATACTCTATGCTGGCAGTGTGGTTGATGGTAGCAGGAATTTTGCTTTTAGCAATAGCAACTGGAGAAATCTACTGGGCCAAAAAGTCTGGTGAAAAAGTTCAGCGGGAAAGCAGGGAAATTCTACGGGAATTGCAGTTGGCTAAAGAAGAAGGGGAAAAACTTCTCCAGGCCATCGGGCGTTCTACGGAAAAGGCAGTGACGGAAATAACAGAGGTAATTGAAAAAGCCCGCTTGATTGCTCAGGAAAAAAGGGAGGAAGCGAGAGGAGAAAAAGAGGAAGAAGAAAAGCAAAAAGAAATAGACTTTGTGCCTGACGAGAAACAGCTTCTGGTCTACCGTCTTGCCGATGGTGGACTGGGAGTTGAAGAAATTGCCCGCCGGATGAGCATGGGCAAAGGAGAAGTCGAACTTATACTCAACCTACGCCGAGGGAGGAAACTGTAGATGATGGCAGGGAGCAGGGATTTCTGGCGGGGTTTCTTATTGGGAGCGGGAGCTGCATTATTGCTGGCCGGCTTTTTTTTATGGGTTATGGGAGCCAGAGCAACTGACGATAAGGTGGTGGTGGAACGGGCCCGTGAGCGGGGTATGGTAGAAAGAAAAACCGAGGCAAAGAATAGCGAAGGGGAAAAAACGGAAGAGGAAACCCAGAGCAGACGGGAAAAAGAGCAAAAGACCGATACGGTCCAGTCTATTGCCCCGGCAGAAGTTGAAGTACAGATACCGGCGGGAACTACCAGTGACGGAGTAGCGGACATTCTGGTAAAAGCAGGAATAATAACTGAGCGAGAAGCTCTGCTTAATTTGCTCCGGCAAAGTGGGCGGGAGGGAAAGATTATAGCTAAAACTTACCGCCTGCGGCCGGGAATGAATCCCCAGGAGGTCGTGGACATAATAACTTCGGGAAAGTGAAGATGGCCACGACTGTTCCGGAGGGGAGATAAGGTGAAAATAATCGACTTGATTTTCCTTGCCGCAGGGCTTGCGATGATTTTAACCGGCGCCGAGTTTTTTACCAACGGTGTAGAATGGTTGGGGAAAAAACTAAAACTTGGAGAGGGAGCGATTGGTAGTATTCTGGCGGCTGTTGGTACTGCTCTTCCTGAAACTTCAATCCCCATTATAGCTTTTTTAACCGGCCGCAGCTCTGAAACTGAGCACATTGGAATTGGAGCCATTTTGGGAGCACCTTTTATGCTGGCTACGCTGGCTTTTTTTGTCACCGGTCTTGCGGCGAAGTTTTATTTAAAAGACTCCCAGAGACCGGAACTCAGGTTGAATCATCATCTCTTCCGCTGGGATTTACAGTTTTTTCTTGCTGCTTACCTGCTGGCAGGGAGTGCAGCAGTTCTCCCTTTTGGAGGAAGCAAAAAATTTATTGCTGTAATTTTGGTTCTCATTTATGCCTATTACCTTTACCGTACCTTTACCAGGGGAGAAAAAGGGAATGAGCACCTCAAACCCCTCTATATGGCCGTGGCCGAAGGAGAACCCCGTCTGGGCATCGTTGGAGGGCAAATTTTAATTTCTCTGGTGGCAATTATTGGGGGAGCAAAAGTTTTTGTCCAGGAAGTAGAAGAACTAGCCCGTTTTGCCGGGCTTCCTCCTCTTCTCCTTTCCCTTATTGTCACTCCCATTGCTACCGAGTTGCCCGAGAAGTTCAACAGCGTTATCTGGATTAGAGAAGGGAAGGACACCTTGGCTGTAGCCAACATTACAGGAGCCATGGTTTTCCAAGGGTCCCTTATTCCGGCCATCGGTATGGTTCTTACCCCCTGGGAAATTTCTCCTGCTGGTTTGGCCAGCGTTTTTCTTGCTTTTTGTTCGACGGTGGTGTTTTATCTCATTAGCCGGACGCGGGGGAGGATTACCCCTGCCCATCTGATGTTAGGCGGACTTTTTTACCTCTTCTATCCCCTCCTCCTTTTTGCAGACCGCTTTTCCCCGTAATAAGAGAGCCCCGGTTTTTTACCGGGGCCAGGTTCTTTGCCCTAAGCTTTAGTGTTTTTCCACGCTTTCGGCGCCGTGGTTTTTCAGAATCGCTGCCGCCTGCTCGACCCTGTTCTGGCTGCATTCTACGCCTACTACGATATTGCCGCTTTTGACTTCGTTTTCCATCCGTTCGGCTGTCTCCCGGGGGATTCCCCAGTCAATCAGCCCGCCGGCGATTCCTCCGGTAATAGCGCCGGAGATAAGACCGGCAATAGGACCGGCGGCGATAATCGGACCTATCCCGGGAATGGCCAGAGTTCCTGCTCCTAAAGCGAGACCGGCTAGACCGCCAACAACTCCCCCGGTGGCGGCACCGTCACTCAAATTGTCCCCGCCGGTGAAGGTGGTGTTGGCGTCGGTAACGCCGCCTTCTTTAGCCACTACCGAAATTTCTTTGTCGAAGCCATGCTGGCGAAGTTCCCGCACTGCCACTTCTGCCTGATCGCGGCTGCGAAACACTCCCAGTACTCTATTCATGCTTCTCCCTCCTGTAGCGCAGTATTTTGCTTTTTGCCTTTATATTATTTGTCCAGCAGTCAAACCTTATGCAAAAAACAGTTTATTTTTGCAAAATATCTGGTATAATAGTGCTTGTTATTTATGCAGGTCATTTGTGACGGAAGTTTGATGGGGAGGGAAGAAAATGCTACCGGTACCGAAGAAGTTTTTCATCACAGCAGCGGCGGCCGAAGGAGAGTCAAAACTTAACGCCTTTGACAACGCCCTTCTCAAGGCGGGAATCGGCAATGTCAACCTCATCAGAGTGAGCAGCATTCTGCCCCCTGGGGCGGAGTTCGATCCAGAACTGGTTATTCCGCCTGGGTCGCTGGTTCCTACTGCTTATGGTTACATTATCAGCGACAAACCGGGGGAAATTATAGCTGCAGCAGTGGGAATCGGTTTCTCTAACGACACCTTCGGTGTAATCATGGAGTTTTCCGGCCGCTGCTCCCGGCAGGAAGCGGAGGCGGAAATCGAAAAAATGATTCGGGAAGCTTTTGCCACCCGCAATATGCCGCTGGCGGACATGAAGATTGCTGCTGTCGAGCACCGGGTGGAGAAAATCGGCTGTGCTTTTGCGGCAGTCCCCCTTTGGTACTAAGGGAGTAAATTTCAGGATTGAAGCGGGAGGTTCGCAGGTTGGAACTGTGGTACACCGAAAAACAGACAGAAAATCTGGCTTTTAGCTGCCGGATAACCCGGACCCTGCACCGGGAGCGGACTCCTTTTCAAGATTTGGCGGTAGTCGATACGGTGCAGTACGGGCGGATGCTGATCTTAGACGGTATGGTTCAAACCACGGTGGCGGATGAATTTATCTATCACGAAATGATTACCCACGTAGCCCTCTTCACCCATCCGAATCCGGAGAGGGTACTCGTTATTGGCGGCGGCGACGGCGGCACTATTCGCGAGGTAGTAAAACATCAAAAAGTAAAAGAAGCTGTTTTGGCTGAAATTGACCGGCGGGTTGTTGAGGTTTCGCGAGAATTTTTACCGGAAATAAGCTGTGGACTCGACGATCCGAGGGTAACGGTCCTGTATGCGGACGGGATTAAACATGTGCAAGAGAAGAAAGGCTGTTATGACGTAATTATCATCGATTCCACCGAGCCGGTAGGTCCTGCTGAAGGGCTTTTTTCCCGGGAATTTTACCAGGCAGTGGCTGAAGCTTTGAAGCCAGACGGCTTAATGGTGGCTCAGACCGAGTCGCCCTTTGTCAATGCTGATCTAATCAGAAAGGTGACCGCCAGCATCGGGGAAATGTTCCCGGTCATGCGGCTTTACCTGGCCAGCATTCCAACTTACCCCAGCGGTTTGTGGAGTTTTACCGTCGGGTCGAAAAAGTACGACCCGCTGGCTGTTCGGTTTGAAGGGGAGCTGCCTTTCCCTACTCGCTACTACACTCCTGCTCTTCATCACGCGTCCTTTGTCCTGCCTGCTTTTGTTCAGGAGCTGGTGGCCAAGAAATAAAGGGGAGTGGGTGTATGCTTTTTGAAAACTACGGTCAGTTCACGGGCTCCCTCAAAGAACCGGAAAAAGCAAAGGCGGTTCTGATCGGTGTGCCCATGGATTTTACTGCCAGCTTTCGGCCCGGCAGCCGGGCGGCTCCCCAGCACCTGCGCCAAGTCTCTTATGGGCTGGAGGAATACAGTCCTGTATTGAACAGGGAGCTGGCAGAGGTTGAATTTTATGACGCAGGGGATATTTCTCTACCCCTGGGAAATGTAGGGGAAGCGCTGCGCCGGATAGAAGAAGTAGCCGTTGATTGTTTTGCCGCCGGCAAGTTTCCTTTTTTTATTGGCGGAGAGCATTTGATAACTTATCCCATCATCCGGGCGGCGGTGAAATTCTTCCCGGGCCTGCAGGTTATTCATCTGGATGCTCATGCTGATCTCAGGGACGAGTATTTAGGGGAAAAGCTTTCCCACGCCACGGTGATGCGGCGGGTAAAGGAGATAATGACGGTTACTCTTTATCAAGCGGGGATTCGTTCGGGGACGCGGGAAGAGATGGAGTATGCCCGCAGGCATACTGTCCTCTTCCCAGAAGTATCGCTGGAGGCGGCCAAGGAAATCATCAGCAGGATAGGGGATGCTCCTGTTTACCTTACCGTGGATATCGACGTTCTTGACCCGGCTTTTGCTCCCGGCACCGGTACTCCTGAGCCAGGGGGGTGCACGGTAAAGGAACTGTTTGCTGCCCTTTACGCCTTCCGCGAGCTGAACATCATCGGCATGGACCTGGTAGAGGTTCTTCCGGCAGTAGACCCCACGGAGCGGACTGGCCTCCTGGCGGCTAAAATTGTCCGGGAATGCCTTTTAGCTTATGTCAGATAGGGGCATTTTCCCTGAAAAACCAGAAAAAGAGACAGAAAACTGCCTCCGGAAGGGATTCAGTAAAACAGGTAAAGATTTTTAGCGAAAAAACCACAAATTGCAATTGACTTCTCAGGCAGCTTTGTGTATACTAATCAATGTCCGGTTGAGGTGGGCGATTAGCTCAGCTGGGAGAGCACCTGCCTTACAAGCAGGGGGTCGGCAGTTCGATCCTGTCATCGCCCACCATAATTAAGGAGCTGTGGTGTAGTGGTCAACATGCCGGCCTGTCACGCCGGAGATCGCGGGTTCAAATCCCGTCAGCTCCGCCATTTTTTCCCGCCACGGTAGCTCAGTTGGTAGAGCAGAGGACTGAAAATCCTCGTGTCGGCGGTTCGATTCCGTCCCGTGGCACCATTCTTAAGCGGAAGTGGCTCAGGGGTAGAGCATCGCCTTGCCAAGGCGAGGGTCGCGGGTTCGAATCCCGTCTTCCGCTCCAAAATGAATACTTAAGCCAGCGGGGGCTGGCTTTTTCGGATGGCGGCATAGCCAAGTGGTAAGGCAGAGGACTGCAAATCCTTTATCCCCGGTTCGAATCCGGGTGCCGCCTCCAGTTTTTTATTGGCCGGAGTGGCGGAACTGGCAGACGCACGGGACTTAAAATCCCGGGGACCGCAAGGTCCGTACCGGTTCAAGTCCGGTCTCCGGCACCAAAAAAGAGAATAAAGGATTCCTTGCTATAGAAAGGTGAGGGAAATTTTTAGGGCACCAGAAAGGGTGCCCTTTGTGCTTAAATGAGCGATTTAGCACTGCCGGCGGTTTTCTCCTGGATCAGTTTTTCAATTCGGCGAAGAATTATTGCTTTTGTTTGTTCGCTGCAAGCTGAACGCTTCACTTCGTCAATTTTACGTTCCAGGTCGTGGACGGCAAAGATGTTGAGAAAATGTTTTTTGTCCATCAGTTCGACTTCTACGTTGTCGCCGTAGCATTCAATACAGCGGGAGTACTCTTTTGTTTCCTCGTCGCTGTACTCGGCCAGACAGCGGGGGCATATTTTCACCGCCATCGCCTCCTCGTCCTTGTTTCTTTAAAAAGACTTCTACGGAAAATCTGGAAATCCTTCTCCTTTTCGGGGAAAGGAGCGGTTGTGGGACTGTTTTGGGGGGGTGGCAGAGAAAAGATTTTAGTTTGATTTTCTTTGCTTTCCGTGGGAAAAGAGTGTTTTTTTTCTTTATTTTCCTGGTAAAATAAACTTGTCAGGGGATTTTTTATGTTCTTAGGTAAGAATGGAGGTGAAAAAATGCTCGACCTGCTGCGGAAAACTTTTTTAGCGGGGATTGGGGTTTTTTCTCTTACCAAGGAAATGACGGAGAAACTTTACCGAGAACTGGTGGAAAAAGGCCAAATGAGCGCTGAAGAGGCCAAAAAGTTTGTCAACGAGCTGGTGGAACGAGGCGAACAAGAAAAGGCTGCGCTGAGCGAGGCTATCAAAAAAGAGATGGAACGCTGGCGGGTAGAAATGGGGCTCGTTTCTAAAAACGAGCTGGAGTTACTGGAACAGAGAGTTAAAGAGCTGGAAGGGAAAGTGGCGGCTCTCGAAAAACAGGGGCAATAACTGCTTGGAAGAAGGAAAACTGGGCTGCTTGCAGGATGCAGGCAGCCTGATTTTTTTGTTCTAAAAATCCTCCCCCGCTATTATTTATGTAATGAGAAAGGGAAGGGAGGGGTTGGGGGATGGCAAAAAGAAAACTCAGGTTATTGGCAACGCTTTTAGTTTTAGCGGTGATTTTTATGTTTCTTAGCTTGCCCGCTGGGGCAGGGGCGGTACGAGCAGAGGAAGAACAGAAAAAAGAGCAGACCAGAGGAGATTATATCCGGCATGTTTTTTTCCTTTTGGTGGGAGGACTTTCCGAAGAAGCTATCAGGGCCGGCTGGACACCTGTTATCAGCGGCCTGGGAGGGGGAGGAGTCACGGGCGGAGTTTTTCTCCCCTTTCCAGGGGATTTTCCCCGTTTGGCTCGTGCCTTGATTAACCCTGGGGGAGCCGAGAAAGGAAAAGATTTGCCCGGGGTATTGCAGGAACGAGGGCAGAAAGTATTGCTGGTGGACAGCATCGGCGTGGTTACTGTTGGAAAAGAAGTAAAAAAAGCAAAAACCGACGAAGAGGCTGTAAATTTAGTTTTACATGAGCTGGAAACTGGCAAGCCTTTTTTCGTTTTTATCGCTCTCAGAGGCGCCCTTGGCAGAGAAGGGGATAAAAATTACCGTCAGGTAATAACCGGAACGGATAACTTAATTGGGCGACTGGTAACGCGGCTACAGGAATACGGCATCTTTGACCAGAGTTTGCTCGTCGTCTGCGGCAGTGGAAATGGGATGCTGGGGCGAGGCAAGGTAACGAAAGAAGAGGATATTGTGGCGCCAGTGATAGTGAGGGGACCGTTTATTGGGGTCAGTGCTAAACGCAGTTCGGGCAGCGCTGAGAGTTTGGGGAAAACTTTAGCTTATCTCCTTGGCGTTGGTAATGATCAGCAGGGGATTTTGTGGGACTGGTTACGGCTCCAGGGAGAAGGTGAGGGTTACCTTGCGGTTCGGAGGCTGGATGAAATATCTGCCGACCTGGCTAAAACAAAACTCGCTCTATACCGTTACCGTAGCCAGGAGCATTTGCTGGCAAAAGAAAAAAGTCTTCTCCAGCAGGAGCGGGAGGAGACGAAAAGGATGGTGCGGCGGAAGGAGGAGGCGATAGAGAGTTTGCGTTTGAAAAACAGGGTATTGGTGGGGGTATTGCTCCTGGTAATTGCCCTGATGGGGAGCGGGTACTATGTTGAGTACCGCTTCCTCAAGAAGAAGTTTTTGCTTTTCAAATGAGCAACCACCTTGTTTTTAACAGTTGCTTGCTGTTTTAGTGGCCAGAGGAGAAAGTATCCACTCATGTCAAAATCCTTCCTGCCGTACTCTATTTTTCGGCCTGCTCCATCAACAACGCTCCGATTAAGGGCGGTGCCGCCTCCCGGTGGGGAAATAGCCTTGATAGTCGGAAACTATTATGTCAACGCCGCGCACTCCCCTCTGCTTAAGCCAGAAAAAATTCACGAAAGCTTTTCCGACTCGCTGTCGCCGAGCATTACTCCCAACACTTCCCGGAAACCTTCTTCATTCACGCCTGTAGCTAACAGAACGCCGCGCTGGCGCACCCGGCCGTCTCCTCTAACCTTATTAGCCTGGCACCCACAATA
>JASUSC010000034.1 GCA_030446285.1 Eubacteriales bacterium
GAGTTCCTGCTTCTTGGGGCAGGGACTATGGTTGCCTCAAAAACCGCCTGCTGGGGCTGAGGCAACCTGAAAGGCGGACTACAAATACCCCAGCCGTCTAAACCAGTGCAGTTTTGCACAGTTTAGATGACCAGGAACGCTGCATTGTTTGCTTTTTTAACCCTCCGAAAAAAGATCCTGGCCTCTGTTTGCCTGGCGGTTTTCTTCTTTTTTTCGCCCTTTGTCGGGCTTGAAAAGGGACTGGCGAAAACCACTTTTCCATCTCCAACGTTGATTTTAGTGGTAGAAGGCATAGACCCGGACGATTTGCTGGCCGGAAAGGCTCCTTTTTTGCAAAAGTTAGCCCGGGAAAACGCCGTGGGTTTGATGAATGTCCGCAGCAAACCCATTTTTAACCCTGCTCATCCGGAAGGATCTTACCTTACTGCCGCCACCGGTCTTAGAGTTGTAGCCGACCCGGGAGTGCGGGTGGAAGTAAAAGGGAATGCGGGCAGAGTGATTGATTACGCAAACATTAAAGAGAAAGCCGTGGCGGCCAACGCTTTGGCTCGGCCCGGTCTTTTAGGTGACCTGGCCCGCCGGTACGCCAGAGGAGCAGCCCTTATCTCTACCCGCGAGGCGAACAATTTGCCGGCAGCCTTCCTGGTGGCCGACGGCAGGGGAGAAATACCTTTTTTGAGAATTGGGCTAGCCGAGGAGAAAGAGGTGGTTTCCGCTGTTGAAACGGCTCTGGGCCGGCACGGCTTAGTGGTGGTGGATGCGGGTAAGATTCCGGAGGGAACGGAGCGAAAACAGCAAATTCGGCGGTTAGACAGCTTGGCCGCACGACTTTATGGACTAATAGAGAGAAAGGGAGGACGTTTTATCTTCCTCGTTTCTGCGCCTTCCCAGAAGGCGAGAAATAAGCTTAATTTTCAGATTACGCCTTTCGTGCTGGCCGACGGCAAGGAGAGGGGATTGCTGAGTTCGGCAACCACAGGACGACGCGGCCTGGTTACTTCCCTTGACCTCCTGCCCACCCTTTTTCCCGGGGTTTCCTGGGAGCCGGGACGGGTAGGAGGAGCGCCAATGACCGCGACACCCTGTGCCGACTCCCTTTCTTATTTGACCGGCTTTTATCGCCAGATTTTAAATCTCAATCTCGTCCGCTATCTCTATCACGGCCTCTACATCATTCTCGCGGCTCTTTTTGTTTTTACTCTTTACCGGCGCCGTAGAAATCCGCGGGAAGGCTTTTTGTTGCCCTTTGTCGGGTTCTGGCTGCTTTTGGTGCCCGGAGGAACCACTGTTCTCTTCGTGCTGTGGCCCACCCTCGCTTCCTTACCGCAGTGGTGGTACTACTTTATCCTTGTCACCGGTTTTCTCGCTCTCCTCAGCACAGGAGCTGCTTATCTCTGGCGTCGGCAGCCTGAGAAAACGGTGATAGCTATCCTTGCCGTTACCGTCTTTGTTTTGCTCGTTCAGGTTTTTAGCAGGGGAGAAGCTCTTCTCGCCACGCCCTTTGGCTATAACGATTTAATGATCGGCGGGCGGTTTTACGGCCTCAATAACGACGCCATGGCTTTTCTCCTCGGGTCAGCCGTTACTCTCTTTTATCTCTCTTTTGGCGGGAAAAACCCCTTTTACTACCCGGCAGCGCTAACTCTGGGGGGGCTGCTGATCTTAGCCATGCAGGCTCCTTACGGAGCCAACGTGGGCGGAGCTATCACTGCTGCCACCTGGACTTTACTGGTGCTTTTACCGGCGAAATGGCGGCAGCGACCGCTGATCTTGGCAGGAGCGGTGGTGGCGGCAGCCTTCTTCCTGGAACTGGCCATGGCAGCGGTGGAAGTTATGGCTGGGGTTCCCACCCACGCTGGCAAAGCCCTGCTTGCCGTGGCCGAAGAGGGGTTTACAGCGCTGACGGTGATCCTCAAATCCAAATTAGGGCAGCTTTTGTTGATGATCATCCTCCCTCCCTGGAACCTTCTTCTCGCTCTCCAGCTCTGTCTTCTTTTCCGCTGGCAAAAAGAAGCCGAAAGAGAAAGGAGAGAAGAGCGGGACTACCTGTTGCGAGTTGTCCTTCCTGTTGCTTTAACCGGCCTCTTTTTCAACGACACCGGGGTCACTGTGGCAGCGGTAATCCTGGGAACTTTCATGGTCTGCCTGGGACTTATGACGCCGCCGACCGCCAAGACACAATCTTTTTTGAGGTGAGGACTGTTGGCAGAAGATATTCTTGCCAGGCCAGTGCAATATCTGAAAAAAGTGGGACCGCGCCGCGCCAGATATTTTCACAAACTCGGCTTATACACTCTGCGCGACCTTTTAACCCACTACCCGCGCCGTTATGAGGACCGGAGCAACCTGAAAAAAGCTTGCCAGCTCAAGCACGGTGAGGTAGAGACGGTCCAGGGACGGGTAGTGGCCGTCAGTGAGACCCAGCCCCGGAAGAATCTTTCCATAACCAAGGTGGCTTTCCACGACGGCAGCGGCATTTTCTACGGGGTTTGGTTTAACCAGCCTTATCTGAAGAAGACTTTTACACCGGGAATGGAGGTTATTGTTACCGGCAAGGTAGACCGGCGTTACGGCGTGCAGATCAACGTCAGCGAATATGAAATCGTAGAAGAGGACGGCGAGGTCATTCACACCGGTCGGGTGGTGCCCATCTACTCCACTACCGAGGGGCTTTCCCAGCGTCTTTTGCGTTCGGTGATTAAAAACGCCGTGGAAGAGGGGGCCGATGCGTGTCGGGAGTTTTTACCCCCTGGGATTCTGGCGACCTACCGGCTCATGCCCTTGCCTCAGGCGCTCCGCGCTGTCCATTTTCCCACCACTTTAGAGGAAGCGGCGGAAGCACGCCGGCGGCTGGTTTTTGAGGAGCTGTTTCTTCTCCAGTTAGGAGTGCAGATGGCTGGAAGAAAAATAAAAGAAGAGGGGAAAGGGGTCCAGCATCGGCCTGACGGTCCCTTGATGCAGCGTTTTCGTCAGTACCTGCCCTTTACCCTCACGCCGGCTCAGGAGAAGGTAATTGCCCAGATTTTCCGGGACATGGAAAGCGAGAAACCCATGAACCGCCTTCTCCAGGGGGATGTGGGCAGCGGGAAAACGGTGGTGGCGGCGGCGGCCCTGGTAAAAACGGTGGACAGCGGCTACCAGGGGGCCATGATGGCGCCCACCGAAATCTTAGCCGAACAGCACTACCTTACTCTGCAGGAATTTTTCTGGCCCTTAGGGATAAAAGTGGCGCTCCTCACCGGCAGTTTGAGCCGCCGGGAGAAAGAGAACTATCTGCGCGGCCTCAAAAGTGGCGAATACGATATTGCCATAGGAACCCACGCTCTCATTCAGGATGAGGTGGAATTTGCCCGCCTGGGTCTGGTGGTTATCGACGAGCAACACCGCTTCGGCGTTCACCAGCGGGCCCGCCTGCGCAACAAAGGTTACAATCCCGACGTCTTAGTGATGACAGCTACTCCTATTCCCCGGACCCTGGCCCTCACGGTGTATGGCGATCTGGACTTATCGGTAATCGACCAGCTTCCCCCGGGTCGCAAGGAAGTGAAGACCTACTGGGTGACTCCGGCCCAGAGGGGGAAGGTGTACAAATTTCTCCGCCAGCAACTGGAGGCGGGTCGGCAGGCTTACCTGGTCTGCCCGTTGATTGAGGAGTCGGAAAAATTAGAAGTGGAAGCTGCTACCCGCAAGGTAAAGGAAGTAGAAGCTGTTTTTGGCGACTTTCGCGTGGGTCTTCTCCACGGCCGGATGAAGGCGGAGGAGAAAGAGGAGATCATGCGGCGTTTTCGGGCCGGCGAGGTCGATATACTGGTAGCCACTACCGTTATCGAAGTAGGGGTTAATGTTCCCAACGCCACGGTGATGATCATCGAAGATGCCGACCGGTTTGGACTGGCCCAGTTGCACCAGCTCCGGGGACGGGTAGGCCGGGGAGAGCACCAGTCCTACTGCATAATGATTGCCGATCCCAAGACAGATGAAGGCAGGGCCAGGATGCAGGTCATGACGGCTACCAGCAACGGTTTTGTTATCGCCGAGGAGGACCTGAAAATTCGCGGTCCAGGAGAGTTGATGGGTACCCGTCAGTCCGGTTTGCCTGATTTAAAAATTGCCGATCTTATCCGGGACGCCGGCCTGCTGGAGACGGCCAAAAAAGCGGCGGAAGAGCTCTTAGAGCGGGACCCTGAACTTTCGGCGCCGGAACACCGGCTCCTGCGGGAAGCGGTGCTGGAAAAATTTAAAGATCGCTGGGATTATTTGCATATAAGCTAACGGCCAGAATAAAAATCCCCGTCCTGAACGACACTAAAGGACGGGGGTTTTTTATGTTTTTAGCCGGTATCAACTGGTCAGAGATTGCCAGTACCGTTTACCGGACGATTGTAATTTATCTTATTCTGCTCCTTGTCATGCGCATCATGGGCAAAAGGGAAGTGGGTAAACTTTCGCCCTTTGATTTTGTGGTGGCGATAGTTATCGCCGAACTGGCAGCCTTGCCCATGGATAAAGAAGAGATGAGCCTCGTCCACGGCATGGCCCCCATTTTTACTCTGGTTGTGGCGGAAATTTTTCTCTCCTGGCTGAGTTTGAAAAGTACGTGGGTACGCCGGTTTATCAACGGTACCCCCAGCGTTTTGGTGGAAAACGGCCGTCTGGTTGTAGAAGAAATGCGCCGCAACCGCTATAATGTGAACGATTTACTGGCCCAGCTCAGGGAAAAAGGCTACGCCAACGTGGCCGACGTGGAGTTTGCCATCCTGGAGACTTCGGGCCAACTGAGCGTTATCCCCAAGGCCGAAAAGCGGCCGGTGACGCCGGCCGATTTAGGGCTGAAAGTCCCCGCCGAAGGGCTGCCGGTAATTATCGTCATCGACGGTCAGCTTCAAGAGAGAAATTTAGCCAGAATAGGATGGGACAGGAAAAAAGCGGAGGAAGCCCTGCGAGGAAAGGGCGTTACCGACATAAAAAAGGTGCTGCTGGCCACCGTGGACAGCAGAGGAGAAGTATATGTATCTGAAAGGAGGGCCAAGTGAGGGAATGTGGCCGGGAGGGGGAGCGAATTATGGCCGAGAAATCTCCAACTGAGACGAGCAAAAGGAGGGCAGGGCCACGGTTGCGCGGTCTGAGCTGGCGTTGGGATGTAGTCACACCGCCTTTAGAGAATAATCTTGCGGCGGCGGTGGAAGCGGAGGTCAAAGGCGGCCCTGTCAACGAAGTAAATGACGACAATTTTTAGACGACGAGGAAGGAGATAAATAACTAAGTCAATCATTAACAGGCATAGGTCCGAAAACACGAGGGATAATATGAGTAGAAACAGGGCAGGAACAAAGTTTCCTGCCCTGTGGCTAAAAAATTTGCGAAAGGGGTGAAGGATGAATGGGTACTGGTCAGCGCAGAAACAAGGCTCTGGTGGTTGAAGCTCGTCCCGCTCTGGACCAGTTCAAGTATGAGGTGGCCAACGAAATCGGAATCCCCGTGAATCAAATCAAAGGCGGTTATTGGGGGAACCTCACTTCCCGTGACTGCGGTGCCGTGGGCGGTAACATGGTGCGCAAGATGATCCAGGCCTACGAGCAGAGCTTGGCTCAAAAGGGCGGAACCACTCCTACTCCTTAAATAAACTTTAGACCGGCGGGGCAGGGGCCACTTTTCTGGTTCCCTGCCCCGCTAATTTACATACAGGGCCATTTCTTCTTCGCTGATGGCAGGATGGAGGGCGCGGTTTATTCCCAGGGCGAGGAGAAGAGAGATATTTTTTATCAGTTCATCAATTTCTTTCGGCGTAACTACCAGATTACCACTGTAGGCAGCCAGAACTTCCCCCATGATGTTTTCGATTAAAATGGGGTTGGCGTTCCTATACAGGCTTGCGGTAACCTCGTTTTCCTTAAGAGCTTCTACCAGGGCGGTAATACTTTCCCGGGCAATGGTGCCGGCGTGAACCACGGTGGGTACACCGATGGCGATTACCGGCACGCCTAAGTAATCTTTATTGAGAGCAGCTCGTTTTTGTCCCAGCCCGGAGCCGGGGCTAATTCCCGTATCGGCCATCTGAATGGTGGTGCCGATGCGGTTGATGTTGGCGGCGGCAAGAGCGTCAATGACGATCACCAGATCGGGCTGGGTTTTTTCTACCACCCCTTTGACTATTTCCGCCGTTTCTACCCCGGTAATCCCCAGTACCCCCGGGGCCAGAGCGCTTACCGGCCGCATTCCTTCTCGCAGTTCTTCCGGTGCGTAGCGGTGGAGGTGACGGGTAACCAGAACGTGTTCCACCACCTGAGGTCCTAAGGCGTCAGGGGTTGCCCGCCAGTTTCCCAGACCCACGATTAATACGCTGGCGTGGGGGGTCAGGTTGACCAGGGAACTGAGTTTGGCGGCCATAACTTCGGCGATTTCTTTATGCAGAGGGCGGTTGTTTTCCCGGATGGCCGGAACTTCTAAAGTGATATAAGTACCCTTTTGCCGGCCCATCAGTTGTTCGCCGGTGCTGTCGGTGATGGTGATCGTTGTCACTTTGCCGTAGTCGAAGGACTCCACTTTTTCCTTTACCCCCGGCAGTTCCCGTCCCGTTTCTCCCCGCAGGAGCTGGTGGGCTTCGATGGCCAAGTCCAGGGTACCCCACTGCTGGTATAACTCGAAGGTTTTCATTGCTGTTCCCTCCGCTCTTTGCTACCAGAGGAGAAAAATTCATTACACGGGATAAATTGTCCCCGGCAAGGCAAATTTATTCCTGCCAGAAATTGTTTTCAGCGGCGAATGTGGTATAATTTTATTGGTCTACTTTCTCCAGGAGGATGAGAATGAGGATAATTGCCGGTTCGGCCAAAGGCCGTAAACTCATAGTTCCCCGCGGCAGAGATATCCGGCCTACTCTGGACCGGGTGCGGGAGGCCCTTTTTAACATTCTCGGCCAGAAGTTAGCGGCGAAAAAATTTCTCGATCTTTTTGCTGGCAGCGGTGTGGTAGGGATTGAAGCATTGAGCCGCGGGGCCGAGGTGGCTGTCCTGGTGGAAAAGGACCGGGAAGCCTGCCGAGTAATTCAGAAAAACCTAGAACTCTGCGGTTTTTCTGACCGGGCCCGGGTAATCTGCCGGGATGTTATTCGGGCTTTACCTTCTTTGAGAGGGGAAAAGTTTAACGTGGTGTTCGCCGATCCCCCCTACTACCAGGGGTGGGAAGAGAAAATTTTTCCCCTTCTGGCCCGGTACCGGCTGGTACCTCCGGGAGGGGTGGTTGTAGTGGAAAGCGGAAAAAAGACCGTTTTACCTGACGAGTTAGCAGGATTTTCTCTTAAGCGCAGAGAAATATATGGAGACACCAGTTTAAACTTTTTTATTTGGGAAGAAACGGGGGAGGAAATTGCGGATAGCAGTTTATCCAGGGAGTTTTGATCCGGTTACCAACGGCCACCTCGACATAATTCTGCGGGCGGCAGAACTTTTTGACCGAGTGATCGTTGCCGTTTCCTGCAATCCGAAGAAAAAACCCCTTTTTACCATTGAGGAGCGAGTGGAAATTCTCCGTGAGGTCTTGGCGCCGTACAAAAACGTGGAAGTGGGCTCTTTTGAAGGGCTGACCGTCAACTTCTGCCGCAAAGTGGGAGCGCGGGCTCTTATCAGAGGGCTTAGGGCAATTTCTGACTTCGAGAGGGAGTTTCAAATGGCCCTGACCAACAAAAAGCTGATGCCGGAACTGGAAACGGTCTTTCTCATGGCCAAAGCGGAGTATTCTTTTCTCAGCTCCAGCATGGTCAAAGAGCTGGCTTACTACGGCGGGTGCGTGGACCAGTTTGTCCCGCCCCTGGTAGAGAAAAAGCTGCGGGAGAAATACCGCTGAACTTGCGGGGGGAGTAAAGGATGGACATTTTGCAAATTCTCAACGAGATGGAAGAGATGATCGAAGAGAGCACGCGGATTCCTTTCTTGGGCAAGGTGGTGGTTGACGACAACCGTCTCCTGGGCTATATCGATAAGATTCGCTCGGCTTTGCCCGAAGAAATACGCCAGGCCCGGCAGATCCAGCGGGAACGGGAAAGGATAATTGCGCAGGCGTGGGAAGAAGCTGAAAAAATCGTTGCTAACGCCCACATGGAAGTGGCGAAAAAAGCGGAGCAGTCAGAAATAGTAAAGCTTGCCCAGCAGCAGGCGGAGGAATTTTTAAACCGGGCCCGCCGTACTGCCCAGGAAATCCACCAGGGGGCCAAGGAGTACGCCGACGACATTCTCGAGAAACTGGAACAGCAACTGGAAAAAGCCCTGAACACGGTGCGTAAGAGCAGAGAAGAGCTGCGTAGCTAGTTACATAGCTTTTTTTTCAGGAACTGCGTTGTTAGAGCGAAAAGGGTGAGGACGGCAAAGGCTGTGAAGGTCAGCCGGGTGCAGTTGACCAGCATGGTCATAAAATCCAGGCTGGATATGGGAAGGAGGAAGGCTGCTGGTTTGGGGAGGGGAAACAGGGGTAGGAGGAGCCGGGTGTAGAGGAAGGCCAGGAGGCAGTGGCCGATTCTGCTTATCACGAAGGGGAAAAGACGAAGCCCTCCTTCCCGGATTATCCCGCCCACCTGGCTCTGCACGGAAAGACCGCCCCAGCCCAGGATAAAGCTAATGGCTGCTAATTTCTCCGGCAGGGACAGGGAGGAAGAGGCAGCTTCCTTAGCACCGAGAGTGATTTCCCACAGCCCAACGGCAAGAATCCGTCCCAATTCAGATGGTAAGCCGCCTACCTCTAGGAAGGCGGCCAATATTTTTTCCATTAGGACCAGTATACCCGTGGCCTGCAGTAGTCCTAAAAGAACGGAGAAGAGAGTAATGTACCCGCCGACGTTAAAAAGGCTTACGAGAGCCCGGCGGATAGCTTCGCTTAACCTTGTTCCGCCGCTTACGGTAATAGGAGGAGAAGGACCCGTGATCGCAGCTCTGCTGGGGGGCGGAGAAGGGCAAAAACGCCAGAGAAAGCCGATGGTTAGGTTGGCGCCGTAGTGGGAGAGGGCCAGTAGGAGACCGGCGGCAGGAAGGCCGAGCATTCCGGCGGCCACTACGCCGGTGATAAATAGAGGGCTGGCGTTGTTGGTGAAGGCGTTCAACCTCTCTGCCTCTTCGCGGCTACAGAGGCCGTGCTGGTAGAGGCGCAGGGAGAGGATGGCGCCGGCGGGGAAGCCGGAAGTGTAGCCGGCGACGATGGCAAAGGCGGCGGCACCGGGAAGACGGAAAAGACGACGGGTGATGGGTTCCAGCGGGCGACTCAGATAGTGGATGGCGCCGCTGGCCATGAGAACTTCACTTCCTACCAGGAAGGGAAAAAGGGCGGGCAGGACGATGTTCCACCAGAGTTGAAACCCGCTCTGAGCCGCTTTTAAAGAATGGCGCGGGTAAAGGGCCAGCAGGATAATAAACAGGACGGCGGCGAGAGCGGGGAAAATTTTTTTTGCTGTAAGCCTTATTCCCCGGCGAAAAGGCGCTAACGGGAGAAAAAGGATTTTCCGCGGCAAGGTTTTCCCCCTGTCTGGCAGAGTTCTTCTGCTTCATTGTAATGACGGGAGGGAGAAGTTATGCGTTAATTTTTTCTGTCCGCTTCCTGAAGGAGACGAAGCAGCGCCTCCGCTCGTTCGGCTCCGGTGGGGGGAGGGGGCGGCAACTGGGTGTGGTGATTGGCTACTACCCAGATCAATACAGGGTCTCCTCCTTTAGCGGCGAGGAGGGAAGCGCCGAGGGCGGCGTGCCGGTAGTAGGCGCGAAGTTTTTTCTGGTTTTTTGGGCCCAGGAAAGAAGGAGCCTTTTCCACCGGTCGGGAAAAGAGGCGGCATAACTTACGCCAGAGGACTGCCGTCACCCTGAGGAAAATCCCAGGACGGGAGGCCAGTTTGCCGATGTCGTGGAGGAGGGCGCACTTCACGGCAAAAACAGGGTCGATTTCGGCCGGGAGGCGGTTGTAATTTTTTATTATGGTGGCCGCCACCCGTAGAGAGTGGCAGCCCGTTATGGGATCCAAGGAAAGAAAGAGTTCTTTTTCCGCTTGGCTGAGGTAAGGGTCTAAATAGACGGGATTGAGTTTTCGCCACTTTACGGGGGCTGTCAGAGCTCGGCAGAACTGGAAAAAGCGGTAGTATAATCCTGCGAGCACTTCAGCAGCTCCTTTCTGCACGGGTAAGACTCCTTGAAATAATAACACAGCAAAAGGGGCGGGACCAAGAGAAAAAGTTAGATTTGGCCCGGCAGGAAGGGCAGGATTTTGACGGTTTATATAGAATTATAAAACACGGGAGTGGGAAGGGCAGCAAGGAAGGAGGATAATTTTGCCGGCAGGGAAATTGATCCTGGTCATGGGTGGGGCCCGCAGCGGCAAAAGCCGGGTGGCGGAGAGGATGGCCGCGTACTTGGGGAAAAGGGTCCTGTACGTGGCTACGGCCGAGATAAAGGATGAAGAAATGGCGGAACGGGTCCGCCGGCACCGGGAGCAGCGGCCTTCCGGCTGGGACACCCTAGAAGAGCCTCTGCAACTGGCCCGGGCGCTGCGGGAACACGGGGAAAAGTACGACGTAATCCTCGTGGACTGTTTGACTCTCTTCGTTACCAACCTTATGCTCCAGTCTTCCGGGGAGGAGTGGGAGAAAGAAGTTCCTGGCGCAATAGAAGATTTTGTCCGGACTGCCCGTGAAGTAGGAGCCCACGTGATTGTTGTCAGCAACGAAACCGGCCTGGGAGTGGTGCCGGAAAGCCCCCTGGCCCGTTCCTTCCGCGACCTATCTGGGTGGGCCAACCAGGTGGTGGCCCGGGCGGCGGATTACGTTTATTTTTGCGTGGCCGGCTGCCCGGTGGACGTGAAAAAGCTGAGCCGGGAGTCTTTTGCCGATAATTTCTGGGCGGGTTTTAATCCTTTTCCCGCCCTGCGCGATATGGAGGATGAGAAATGACGGCTAAAAATATCATGTTCCAGGGAACGGGTTCCCACGTTGGCAAAAGCGTTATTGCAGCGGCCCTTTGCCGCATCCTCTACCAGGACGGCTACCGTGTGGCCCCTTTTAAGTCTCAGAACATGGCCCTGAACTCCTTCGTCACCAAAGACGGAGGGGAAATGGGGAGAGCCCAGGTGGTGCAAGCCGAGGCGGCCGGGATCGAGCCTCACGTGGATATGAACCCCATCCTGCTTAAACCGACCGGTAACGCCACTTCCCAGGTGGTGGTCCTGGGACGGCCGGTAGGGAATATGACGGCCAAGGAGTACCATCTCAACTGGACCACCAGAGGTCTGGAGGTAGCCATGGAGGCTTACCGGCGCTTAGCAGAGCGTTTTGATGTGATCGTCATTGAAGGAGCGGGCAGCCCGGCGGAGATAAACCTTAGAGAGACTGAAATTGTAAACATGCGCATAGCCAAACTGACTGGGGCGCCGGTAGTGCTGGTGGGTGATATTGATAAAGGCGGTGTCCTGGCTCAACTCGTGGGTACGCTGGAGCTTTTAAGTGAAGAAGAGCGGGAATTGGTGGCTGGTTTTATTATCAATAAGTTCCGCGGTGATGTTTCTCTTTTCCAACCGGCAGTTGAGTTTTTGGAGCAGAAGACGGGAAAACCTGTGCTGGGCATCGTCCCTTACTTCCAGGGATTCCGCGTGCCGGAGGAGGATTCGGTGCTCCTTGAGGAGGAGAGGGTCAGTGGTGGTGACTGTCCCGCACTGGAGGTAGCTGTCATCCGTCTGCCGCGCATCTCTAATTTTACCGACTTTGACCCTTTGGAAGAGGAGCCCGACGTGCGGCTGCGCTATGTTCACCGGGGAGAAAGGCTGGGTAACCCCGATTTAATCATTATCCCGGGGAGTAAGAACACCATCGAAGATTTGCTCTACCTGCGCCGGTCCGGGCTAGAGGCGGAGATTGTTGCTGCTGCCCGGCGGGGAGTACCGGTGATAGGCATCTGCGGCGGCTTTCAGATGTTAGGGGAAGTTCTGGCCGATCCTTTGGGTACGGAGTCGGCGGTGCCGGAAGTCAACGGCTTAGGACTTCTTCCGGTGGAAACCGTTTTTGAACCGGACAAAGTTACCTGCCAGGTAGAAGCGACGGTACTGCCTGAGGCCGGGCCCCTTCTCGCCGGGGCGGAGGGGATGCGGGTGGAAGGATACGAAATCCACATGGGCCGGAGCCTCCTTCGCTCGGGCGGACGTCCTGTTTTCTGCATCACTTCGCGTCGTGGCGAGAAGGTGGAGGTTCTGGACGGGGCCTGTCGCGACGACCTGCCTGTCTTCGGCACCTACATCCACGGGATTTTTGATAACGATAAACTGCGCCGTCACATTCTCGACCGGGTGCGGGAAAGGAAAGGGTTAAAACCGCTGGGGGAAGAGAGCCAGGTTTCCATGAAAGAGTTGCGAGAACGCAGCTTCAACCTCCTGGCCGATACGGTGCGGGCAGCCCTGGATATGGAGAAAATCTACCGGATCATCGGCCTGTAACAGGGCGGGAGGAAAGGAATTATGACCTTTTTTTCTCCCTTCCCTTGGTGGCAGACAGCAGCGGCCTTCGGGTTAGATTTGTTGGTGGGCGATCCTGCCTTTTTTCCTCACCCGGTGGTGCTGATCGGGAAGTTTATTTCTTGGCAGGAGAAGGGCTGGCGGCGGCTGGTAAAAACTCCTCTGGGTCTGCGGCTGGCGGGAGGCTTTGTGGCCTTTACCGTGCCGCTGACGGCGGCGGCGGTGGTGACCCTTATCCTATATCTGGCATCCCGCCTGCACCCCTGGCTGCGGGTAGCCTTGGAAATCTGGTTTATCTCTACCACCGTGGCTGCCCGGGGATTGCACCGAGCGGCGGCGGAGATAGACGGGCTTCTGGCCGGCGGCCAACTGGCGGAGGCCCGGCGGAGGGTGGGCTGGATTGTCGGCCGCGACACCGAGAGGATGGACGCCGGGGAAGTGGTGCGAGCGGTGGTGGAGACGGTGGCGGAAAACACAGTGGATGCGGTGGTGGCCCCTCTTTTTTATGCCTTCATCGGCGGGGCGCCCTTGGCCATGTTCTACCGGGCGGTCAATACCCTTGATTCCATGGTGGGTTACCACAACGAGCGGTACCGCCATTTCGGTTTTTTTTCTGCCCGCCTGGACGATGTGCTAAACTTTATTCCTGCTCGCCTCACGGTGGTGGTTTTTCTGGCTGCCGCTTTCCTGCAGGGGCTGCCGGTCCGACGGGCCTGGCAGGTGGTGCGACGGGATGCCGGCGACCATCCTAGCCCCAACAGCGGTTATCCGGAGGCAGCGGTGGCAGGAATTTTAGGGGTTCGCCTGGGAGGGCTTAACTACTATCACGGGCAACCGTCTTTCCGAGCATACATGGGAAAAGAGTTTGCGCCGCCGGAACAAGAGGCCATCGGCAAAACGGTTCGCCTGATGTACAGCGGGGCGACGATTTTCGTTTTAGCCGGTACGCTTATTAGCGCCGCAATCAACTTTTTTTGGCTGTGAAGAAGGTCAACGGAGGCAAGACTGAAAATGAGAATCCCCCGTTTGATGATAGCCGCCACCCGCAGCGGTGACGGAAAGACAACGGTAACCACCGGTTTACTCGCCTGTCTGGCCAGACGGTTGCGGGTTCAGCCCTATAAAGTAGGGCCGGACTACATTGACCCGGGCTTTCACCGGGCCGTCACCGGCCGAGATTCCCGTAATCTGGACCTCTGGATGTGCGGGCAAGAAGGGGTCAGGGAGATCTTCTGCCGGGCGGCGGCGGACGCCGATCTCTGCTTAGTGGAAGGAGTGATGGGTCTTTTCGACGGACACGGGATGGCGGGGTCAGCCAGTTCGGCGGAGGTCGCGGTTCTGCTGGACCTGCCGGTAATCCTGGTGGTTGACGTTCACTCCATGGCCCGCAGTGCGGCGGCGGTGGTCCTAGGCTTCCGGGAGATGGAACCCCGGGTGAATCTGGCCGGGGTCATTCTCAACCGGGTGGGCAGCGACCGTCATTTAGAGCTGGTGAAAGGGGCAGTGGAAGAGGTTACCGGTGTCCCGGTGGTGGGTTGGCTGCCGGCTGATGCCAATCTCACCCTACCGGAACGGCATCTGGGTCTGGTGCCGGTGGGGGAGGGGGACCACCTGGAACGGCGAATTAATCTCCTGGTGGAAAAGGTGGCAAAACATATCGATCTGGATTTGTTGCTGGAGCTGGCCGGGAAAGCGGGGGAGTTGCCGAAACCGGTGCCGTCCCTTTTCCGGCGGAGAAAAAAAGTGCGGGCCAGAGTAGGCCTGGCCCTAGATAAGGCTTTTTCCTTCTACTATGCTGACAATTTGGACCTTTTTCGCCAGATGGGAGTGGAGTTCGTGCCCTTCAGCCCCCTATCGGACCGGGAACTGCCGCCAGGGATAACGGGCTTGTATCTCGGAGGGGGTTTTCCGGAAGTGTATATCCGGGAACTGGCGGCCAACCGGGAAATGCTGGCTGCCGTGCGCCGGGCGGTAGAGGAAGGGATACCGGTGTACGCCGAGTGCGGCGGCTACATGTTTCTCATGGAGGCGGTCTCTGACCTGGAGGGGCACCTTTTCCCGGCGGCTGGGGTGGTACCCGGCACCTGCCGGATGGAAAAGAGGCTGGTTGGCATGGGCTATGCCGAAGGAGAACTGGTACGGGACTCCCTCTTGGGCCCGGCCGGCACCCGGGTGCGCGGTCACGAGTTCCACTACTCCCGCTACCTACCGGTGGCCGGCAAAGAGTCCTGGGCGTTACGACTGCGGGGTGGCCGTCGGGAAGGGCAACTGGAAGGTTACGCCCGGGACAATGTCTTTGCTTCTTATCTGCATATCCACTTCGCTTCCAACCCGGAGGCGGCTGAGTTTCTCGCGGAAAGGTGGGCCAGAGGTGGTGAATAGCGCTTTCTTGCCAGGGGAGATTATTGTCCATACTGGTCTGGGAAAAGGGAAAACCACCGCGGCGCTGGGCCTGGCTCTGACGATGGTGGGGCCGGGCGGAAAAGGAGCCGTGGTCCAGTTTCTCAAAGGCAACGCCCACACGGGCGAACTCTGGGCGGCTGCCCGACTTTACCCTTGGCTTGAAATATACCAGTTTGGCCGCGGTTGTCCCTACAGCGCTCTCATCAGACAGGGACTGCAGCAATGCCGCAGGTGCGGTGAATGTTTCCTGCACCGCCGGGGACCCGGGGAAGAAGAAAAGGAAATGGTGCGGTTGGCTTGGGAAAAGGTCCTTTCCTTGGCGACAGACGAAAACTATCGTCTCCTCATCTGTGACGAAATTGCCCACGCTTTCCGCTACAACCTGCTACCTGTGGAGGAAGTGACGGCTTTTCTCGCCCGTAAACCTCTTCATCTCACCCTAATTCTCACCGGCAGAAACATGCCGGATGCTATAATTTCCCTGGCCCACCGGGTGGTGGAATTTGCTGCGGTCAAACACCCTTTTACCAGGGGAGTCAGGGCACGGAGGGGGATCGAGTACTAAGTGGAGAGATTCTTAGTAGCTCTGCAGAACTTAACCCGGATTTACGTAAAGAACGTGGAATACGACGAAAAAAAGTTTGGCAGCGCTTCCCTCTATTTCCCCCTGGTGGGGCTTATTATCGGTCTGGCCATGGCGGGAGTAGGGCAATTGACTTTTTACCTCACCACTTCTCCCGCCGTTACGGCTGGGATTTTGCTCATGTTTTACCTCTACCTCACCGGCAGTATCCACTTAGACGGCTTCATGGACACCATGGACGGCCTTTTCTGCGGTCGTCTCACTGCTGAGGAACGGCTGGCCGTCATGAAAGACAGCCGGGCCGGTGCTTTCGGGGTATTAGGAGTGGTGGCTCTCCTCCTGCTCCGCTACGCTCTCTACACTGAACTGATAGCCAAGGCTGAAAATTGGTGGTGGCTGATCCTAACTTCTGTTTTCAGCCGCTGGGCAATGGTGTTGGTGATTTATGCTTTTCCCTATGCCCGGCCCGAGGGGATGGGAAAAGCTCATCACCTTTATACCCGGCTACCCCAGGTGGCGGGAGCTACTCTGATGACGGCAATCTTGGCTTTTTTCCCTCTCATCTCTGGGGCAAAGTGGTACCTTCTCATCCTACCGGTAGTGGCGGCTTACGCTCTGCTGGCCGGGCGGTATGCCTCTTCCCTCCTGGGAGGGGTGACCGGTGATGTCTACGGGGCCACTGCCGAGGGGGGAGAAAATGTAACTCTCTTCCTGGCCCTTCTGGGAGTTTGTTGGTTGCAGTAGCAGCGGTTAGGACCGACGGCAGGACAAAGTAAGAGTCAGGGGGCGGAACAAATGTACGTGGTGCGCGCACCGGGAACCTGCGGCGAACTGGTTCAGGGGACCATTGAGGGGAAAAATTTTCACGTCACCTGTCCTGTGGCCCTCTATTCTTACGCGTGGGCCGAAAAGACCAAAGGGCATACCATTACCGTTGTCGAAGAATTCTCCCTTCCTTTTTGTCCGGTGGCAAAAGAGGAGACGAAAGGGGAGCGGAAAAGTTCCCTTGCCACCCGCCACAGTGAAGACCACCAGTGTTTCCGGGGTTACGACAAGCTCTTCAAAGCCCTGGAGATATACTTGGGGGGGAAAAGACGGCGGGGGATTCGCCTTCATCTCTACAGCCAGCTTCCCCGGGGTAAGGGGATGGCCAGCAGCACCGCCGACATCTGCGCTTCCCTGGCGGCCGTCTCCCTTTGCTTAGAAGAGCCCCTTTCCCCTCAGGATATAGCCCGCATTGCCCTGACGGTGGAACCTTCCGACGGCGTGATGTTTGACGGCTTAGCTATGTTTGACCACGTGCGCGGGGAAACGCTGGAGCTCCTCGGACAGGTACCTCCCCTGCAGGTTCTTCTTCTGGACCTGGGCGGCATGGTGGATTCGGAGGAGTTCAACCGCCGCGGTGACCTAGAATATTTAAACCGGAAAAAAGAACGGCGGATTCTCAGGGCCATGAGCCTCCTCCGTTACGGGTTGGAACACGGCGACTTAAAAAAAATTGCCCAGGCCGCTACCATCAGCGCTTTTGCCAATCAAGATATTCTTCCCAAGCCTTCCCTGGCGAAGATTTGGCATACGGGCAGAATTCACGGCGCGATCGGTATGAACGTCGCCCACAGCGGCACGGTGGTGGGTCTTCTTTTCCCGCCCGGCAAGGAAGTACCGGCGGAGCAAATAGTTTCCGCCCTGCCTGCCGACGTGGGGATAAAAGCCTGGCATCTAACCACCATGGTCGACGGTGGGCTGGAAGTCTACCGCGGTGAGAGAAAGGAAAGAAGTTGTCTATGGGAGAGATACAGTTCCATCATGGAGGAAATTTAGCGGCTGCAGCCCGGCGGTACGGTTTCAAGCCGGAACAGTTTCTCGATTTCAGTGCCAATATCAACCCCCTGGGGATGTCTCCCCGGGCCCGCGAAGCCATCCGGCAAAATTTGGCGGCGGTGGAAGCCTATCCGGACCCGGAGTGCCGGGAACTGAAAGATACGGTGGCTGCCTACCTGAACGTACCGGCCGCCAATTTGCTGCCGGGCAACGGCACGGCCGAGTTGATTTTTCTCCTCCTGCGCCAGTTGCGGCCGCGGCGGGGACTTGTCCCCGCACCGACTTTCAGCGAGTATGCTCGGGCTCTGGCCAGTGCCGGCGCTCCTGTTGAGTACCTCTATCTTAACCGGGAAAAAGGATTCCGGCCGGAGCCGGAGAAAATAGCAGCGGCTTTAGGCGAGGGGGATATTCTTTTTTTATGCAATCCTAACAACCCCACCGGCACTCTGCTGGCCCGGGAGGAAATAGTGTTTATTTTGAATGAGGCCGAAAGGCGGGGGGCTTTTGTTGTAGTCGATGAGGCCTTTATGGATTTCCTCGACCGACGGGCCTGCTTTTCCGTTGTTCCCGAAATCCTTTCCCGGACAAACCTTTTCGTTCTCTACTCCCTGACCAAATTTTTTGCCCTTCCCGGCCTCCGGCTGGGGATAGGGATTGGCCCTGTTTCCCTCATCGAGGATCTGTGCCGTCACAAGGATCCTTGGAACGTCAACGCTCTGGCGCAAATAGCCGGCGTTTATTCCCTGCAGGATACCGACTACATCCGGCGTACCCGGGAACTTCTGGCAAAAGAAAAGCAGTTTCTTTACCGGGAGCTTTCCCGCTTACCCGGATTTAAACCCTGGCCGCCGACGGCCAATTACATTTTTATCGACATCTCTGCTTCCGGATTCACCTCGCCCAAGTTGTGCGACCTGCTGGGACAGCGGGGGATTCTCATCCGCGACTGCAGCAACTATCCCGGGTTAAATGAATATTATATCAGAGTGGCGGTCAAAGACAGGGCGGCCAACGAAAAACTGCTGCATGAGCTGAAAGAAATTCTGGAGGTTTGAGAATGGATGCTGCGGCTTTATCTCGTTCGTCACGGCGAAACCGTCTGGAATCAATCTCTGCGCTATCAGGGTCACTCCGATGTTCCTTTGTCTGAGACTGGCCGGCGTCAGGCTGAACTTCTCGCCGGGCGACTGGCCCGGGAAGAGATCGATGCCTTTTTTGCCAGTGACCTTTCCCGGGCCCGGGAAACGGCGGAAATCCTGGCGCGGCCCCACGGCAAAGAAGTGATTATTGACCCCCTTTTCCGTGAGACCAAGTTTGGTTACTGGGAAGGCCTTACTTATCAAGAGATCGTCGAGAAGTACCCCCGGGAAATGGCCATGTGGCGGGAGCGGCCCTCTCTGACCCGCATTCCGGGCGGGGAAACCCTGGACGAGGTGGCCAGCCGGATTAGAACCGGGCTGGAGCGGCTGCTGACCCGGTACCCCCAGGGGAAGGTGGTGCTGGTTGCTCACGGCGGCGTCAACCGTATCATTATCTGCCAAGCCTTAGGGCTACCGGTGGACTGCTACTGGAAAATCCGCCAGGATAACACCGCTTTGAACATAATTGAATATTATGATCAGGGGGAAAAAGCTATCATCTGCTTGCTGAACGATACCCACCATCTCGGCGCAGCGCTGTAGAAGAAGAGGGCACGTTCGGTAATAAAACAACCCCCCTCCGGCTATGCTAGATAGTAGGGAGGGGAGATTATGGAAGAGGATTTCATCAGCCGGGTTCCCTGGAGTGTTCGTCCCAGCCTTAAAGCTATGACAGAAGAGGTAGGGGTGGACTTCAACCGCTTCCTCGAAGGCTTGAAAAACAACCGTTCCGATGCCGAAATGGCAGCTGAATTCGGTGTTACTGAAAAAACCATTTCCTATCTGCGCGACCACTTTTACCGCTACGGATTGGGTTCCATCATGGGGCAGGATTGAAGTCCTGTCCCTGTTTTAATTGTCCTGAGGCAGCAAGGAGGGAAAAAACATGCGTCGATGGAGAATGCTGGCTGGAGCGAGGAAACTTTTCTTTCTGGTCCTTCTGCTGGGGGAATTGAAATATCTCAGGAAAAAGCCTGTTCTTGCCGCCGCCAGACTGCTGCAGCTGGTTTTCCGGAAAGGAGGGGGCGGGCTTCGGGGCAGGCTGCTGTAAAGAGGGCGAAAATAAATTTAACTTTTCCCGCCGGAAGTCCCCTCCGTAAGGGAGGGGATGAAAGGCGGTATTGTTTTTCTTCAGTTCTTCCAGTAAAATGAAGGCATAAGATACCAATTGGATAAAGGTTGCCATTCAATATATTCACTTCGGTTCCACTATGTCTGCTGTGTGGAGCACCGGAAAAAGGTGCTGACTCCTGAGGTTTCTTCACGTCTGAAAGAAATAAACCTTAGTGTCGCTGAAAAGTTTGGGGTGCAAATAAATAATTGAGCAAGAAACCGAGCTGGACCACATTCATATCCTTTTTGCTTCCAAACCCCAAGTACAGTTGTCGAAGTTCGTGAACTCTCTCAAGTCGG
>JASUSC010000035.1 GCA_030446285.1 Eubacteriales bacterium
TCTTCGCTTTTTGCTAAAATTTGCAAACTCCTCGCCATAAATAAAACACCGCTTTTAGGTTTGGCTGCCTAAAAGCGGTGTTTGTCTTCAAGCTGGAGCGGGCGAAAAGCCCGCTTTTTTTTGTCTACAGGTACCTGGCAACCGCGTCCCGGCCCAGGGCAAAAGCTCGTTGATTCAGCTCTAAAAACTTGGCCGGCACTCTCACCCGCAAAGCCTGCTCCCATACTTCTTTTTCCCCGGGAAGAAAGACACTCAAAGCGCCCAGCAGCACCATATTTACTGTTCGCTGGTTTCCTGCCTGCCGGGCTAACTCCTCACCTTCTATAACCACCAACCGGCAATCCCCGTGGAGAAGTTCATCGATGTTCTCGGGATAACGGGCCTGGCCCGTAAGAACCGGCAGAGGTGGTATGATCCAGTTATTAACTAGGAGAAGACCTCCGGGGCGAAGGCAGTTTTTCCAACGTAGGGCTTCCAGTTTTTCAAAAGCCACCACTGCCGAGGCACAGCCAGGAACAACCATGGGCGAAAAGACCTCTTTCCCCCAGCGCAAATGGGTAACCACACTCCCGCCGCGCTGGGCCATGCCATGAATTTCGGAAAGTTTTACTTCGTAGCCGAGAAGTCGTCCCACTTCTGCCAGAACTTTGCTGGCCAGAATAGTCCCCTGACCTCCTACTCCCACTAAGAGCATGTCTACTTTATCTTCTTTAACCATCGCTCTCACCTGCCCTTCTGATCGCCCCGACCCGGCAAACCTGCAGGCAGAGGCCACACCCGTTGCACAAAACTTCATCAATGGTGGCTTTGTCCTTCTCAATGCTCAGAGCAGGACACCCCAACTGGAGGCATCGGCGGCAGGCCACGCATTGGTCGGCCTCCACCCTGCAGCCAGCCTTTTTCTCTTTTGCCAGCAGGGCGCAGGGCTGGCGGGCAATGACTACCGAAGGCTCTCTGGCCTCGAGTTCCTCCCGGAGGGCCTTTTCCAGCCCCTCCAGGTCAAAGGCAGGCACTTCCCGCACTCGCTCAACTCCCACCGCCCGACAGAGAGCAGCAAGATCTACCGAATAAGCCGGTTCGCCCATGAGCGTCCTGCCGGAAGCAGGATGGTCCTGATGCCCCGTCATAGCCGTAGTGCGGTTGTCTAAGATCACCACCGTGGCTGTTCCTTTGTTGTAAACAATATCCATTAGCCCGGTAACACCGGAATGGAGGAAAGTAGAATCGCCAATAACAGCCACTACTCTCCCCTGCAGTTCGGGATCTCCCTTTTCCATTCCTAAGGCACTGCCAATGCTGGCCCCCATACAGATGCATGTATCCATGGCTTCCAGGGGAGGTAACGCCCCCAAAGTGTAGCACCCTATATCTCCCGTCACCGTAACTTTTAGTTTCCGCAGGACGTAAAAAACACCCCGGTGGGGACAACCCGGGCACATCACCGGCGGCCGCGGCGGCACCGCCACCGCCGGAGCCGTGGCCGCCACTTCTTCCCGGCAGTCTACTTTTACGCCAAAGGCTCGCGCCACCGTTTCTACCGAGAGTTCCCCTACAGGTGGAATGATTTCTTTCCCCGTTACCGCTATTCCCAAAGCCCGAATCTGCTCTTCCAGGTAGGGATCAAGTTCTTCGACCACATAAAGCCTGTCTACTTCGGCAGCGAATTGGCGCAGGAGTTTTTCGGGCAGCGGCCAGGTGAGCCCTAATTTTAACACCGACGCATGGGGCAAAGCCTCGCGAACATATTGATAACTTATTCCGGATGTAATCACACCAATGCTGCGATCTCTTAGCTCCATGCGGTTCACTTCCATCCTCTCCGCCAGTTTCTTAAGCCGCAGCGTCCTCTCTTCCACAGCCAAGCGGCGCTGCCGGGCAAAGGCGGGCATCATAACGTATTTGGCAACATTTTTTTCGTATTTTTTGCTCCTTCTTTCCTGCCGCTCTCCCGTCGCCACTAAGCTCTGGCCGTGGGCAACCCTGGTAGTGGTCCGCAGCAGTACGGGCGTGTCATACTCCTCGCTTACGTTAAAGGCCAGGATAACAAAATCACGGGCTTCCTGGCTATCCGCTGGTTCCAGCATAGGAATTTTCGCCAGCCGGGCGTAGTGACGGTTGTCCTGTTCGTTCTGGGAGCTGTGCATTCCGGGGTCGTCAGCCGATACCAAAACCAAGCCGCCGTTCACCCCGGTGTAAGAGAGAGTCAAAAGAGGATCGGCGGCCACATTTACGCCCACGTGTTTCATGGTCACCAGAACCCGGGCTCCAGTCAAGGAAGCCCCAATCCCCACTTCCAGAGCTACTTTTTCGTTAGGCGACCACTGGGCATAAACTCCCGGGTATTTGGCCAGGTTCTCCAAAATTTCGGTACTGGGAGTTCCCGGATAACCGGCTGCCACTCTCACCCCGGCCTCCCACGCCCCCCGGGCTATGGCTTCGTTTCCCGTCATCAGTGTTCTCATCGTCTTATATCCCCACCCCCGCACATCCTGCCGCTGAAGATTGTCTTTTTAGTTTCTTCAGAAAAGTCTCCATCCGGTTAAGGGCTTCAGTCAGTTGCTGAGTGGAAGCCGCGTAGGAAAGGCGGACGTGCCCTTCTCCGCTGGCTCCAAAAGCATTTCCCGGTACCACAGCCACTCCCACTTCCTGAAGCAAGCGGGTGCAAAACTCCTCCGAACTCAAGCCCGTCTCTCGGATCGAGGGAAAAGCATAAAAGGCACCTTTCGGCTCAAAACAGGGCAAGCCTATTTGCCGCAACCCTTCCACTACCAGACGTCGCCGTCGATTGTAGGCAGCCACCATTTTTTTCATCTCTTCTTCCCCTTTGTTGAGGGCTTCAATGGCTGCCATCTGGGCAGTGATGGGAGCACAGAGCATGGTGTACTGGTGAATTTTGGTCATGGCCCCGATAAATTCGGGATTGCCGCAGGCATAGCCAACCCGCCAGCCGGTCATGGCGTAGGCTTTGGAAAAACCGTTGAGAAGGATAGTGCGGTCCCTCATCCTGGGAAGAGAGGCAAAACAGGTGTGCTGCCCATCGTAAGTGAGCTCGTCATAAATTTCGTCGGAAATTACAATCAAGTCGTATTTCTCAACCAGATCTGCAATAGCCAGAAGGTCTTCCCGTTCCATTATAGCTCCAGTTGGATTGTTGGGATAAGAAAGGACCAGAACCTTCGTTCGTTTTGAGATGTGTTTTTCCAGTTCCTCCGCCCGCAGCCGGAAATTGTCTTCTCCTCTGGTGGGAACCGGTACAGGTACTCCTCCTGCCAGAGAAGTACAGGGGGAATAGGAAACGTAACAAGGCTCCGGAATCAGCACTTCATCGCCGGGATTGAGCAAAGCACGCAGGGCTAAATCCAGCCCTTCGCTCACCCCCACCGTAACCAGGATCTCCTGGCGGGGATCGTAACTTAACCCATAGGTGCGTTGCATGCGGCGGGCTATAGCCTCTCGTAACTCCAACAAGCCGTAGTTGGAAGTATACATGGTAAAACCGCGTTCCAAAGCGTAGATGCACGCCTCTCTAATGTGCCAGGGAGTAACAAAATCCGGCTCGCCCACTCCTAAGGAGATAACCCCCGGTGTCTCAGCTACCAGATCAAAGAAACGTCTAATTCCTGAAGGAGGAATGCGGCGAACGGCTGTGGCCACGTACTCTCCCCAGCGGCTCACGGCGAAATCACCAGCCTTTTGTCCTCCTCTTTATCTTCGAGGATAACACCTTCCTGTTTGTACTTCTTCAGAACAAAATGGGTGGCGGTACTTTGCACCGTATCCAGCGTTGCCAGCTTGGTGGCCACGAAAAAGGCCACTTCTTTCATGTTTTTCCCTTCCACTAGCACTGCAAGATCGTAGCGCCCGGAAACCAGATAAACAGATTTTACTTCCGGGAAACGGTAGATACGTTCGGCAATGGCATCAAATCCTATTCCCCGTTGGGGGGTTACGTTTACTTCAATAATTGCCGAAACTTTTTCCTCTCCGGCTTTTTCCCAGTTGATCAAAGTGTGGTATTTAATGATGATTCCTTTTTTCTCTAATTCCTGTATCCTTTTCGTCACCTCTTCTTCCGCAATTCCCAGCATAGTTGCAATCTCACGGTGGGAAATTCGGCTGTTATCCTGTAAAATTTCTAAAATTTCCCGGTCCAGCGCATCCATGCTCTTACCTCCCCGCTGCGGAAGAGTTCTGATACATCATACTGGCAAACTCTCGTCACCATGCTGAACAATAAAAAAACCCTCATCCCAAAAGGGACGAGGGTTGTCACCCCCACGCGGTACCACCCTTTTTGGACTGCCCTTTTTCCCTTGGAGCAGTCCCTCTCTTTCCCTGTAACGCCGGGTAGGCGGAGCGGCTTCCAGGCTCTTCGCCTTTCGCCGTCGGCTCCGGGGTGGCCTTCGGCAGTTTTTTTGACCGGGTCGCACCAACCCCCGGCTCTCTTGGCAAAAAAACTGCCTACTCTTCCCTTCCTCGCCTTTGTTCTTTATTGGGTTTACGCTGCCCAGCGTGTTTAACTTGGTTTAAGCTTAACACAGCAGCAACTGGGTGTCAATACTTATACCAGTTCCAGAATTACCATCTCAGCAGCATCGCCGCGGCGGTATTCCCCTTTTCTAATGACGCGGGTATACCCTCCCTGCCGATCGGCATAACGGGGAGCAATTTGGTCAAAAAGCTTGCGCACAACATCTTCTTCCTGCAGGTAAGCCAGCACCTGCCGGCGCGCATGTAAATCGCCGCGTTTGGCCAGGGTTATCATTTTGTCAGCGATGCTTTTCACTTCCCGGGCCCGGGGTGCGGTAGTCTCAATCCGCTCTTCTTTGAAGAGTGAAGTTACCATATTGCGAAAAACGGCTTTCCGATGGGACGACTTCATCCCTAATTTACCGCACGGCATGACTGCATCCCCCCTTCTCCCCTATTCGTCCGACTTGCGCAAAGACAGGCCCAGTTCGGCCAGCTTGTTCATTACCTCTTCCAGAGACTTCTTACCCAGGTTACGCACTTTCATCATGTCTTCCGGCGTCTTCTGAATCAGCTCTTCAACGGTATTAATACCGGCCCGCTTCAGGCAGTTGTAAGAACGGACAGAAAGATCCAGTTCCTCGATTGGCATCTCGAGGATCTTGTTCTTCTGTTCTTCTTCTTTCTCCACCATGATCTCAACGTTGCTGATCTCAGAAGTTAGCCCAATAAAGAGGCTCAGATGCTCGCTGAGAATTTTGGCAGAAAGACTAATAGCTTCTTCCGGCCGCAAACTCCCGTCTGTCCACACTTCCAGGGTGAGCTTGTCATAGTTGGTAACCTGACCAACCCGGGTGTTTTCTACGTAGTAATTAACCTTACGTACCGGCGTGAAGTTGGAATCTACTGGAATTACGCCAATGATCTGATCATCTTTTTTGTTCTTTTCCGCCGGGACATAGCCGCGGCCCCGGACTACCGTCATTTCCATGCACAGGCGCCCGCCTTTATCCAGAGTAGCGATATGTAAATCCGGGTTGAGGATTTCAATATCGCTGTCATGGATAATGTCCCGCGCCAGCACTTCCCGCGCTACGTCCTCGTGGTTTTCCACTTCGAGTCGCATAATTTTTTCTTCGTCGGTGTGAATACGCATACACAAGTTTTTCAGGTTAAGAATAATGTCAGTAACGTCCTCTACTACTCCCGGGATGTTGGAAAACTCGTGCAGCACCCCTTCGATTTTTACCGAAGTTACCGCCGCTCCCGGTAGAGAGGAGAGCAGGATACGGCGCAGGGAGTTCCCTAAGGTTATGCCGTATCCCCTTTCTAAAGGCTCGACTACAAACTTACCGTAAGTGTTGTCCTCGCTGCGTTCCACACATTCAATTTTCGGCCTTTCAATTTCCAGCATCGGCCTATCTCCTCCTTCGCGAGAGTACCCAGACAAAGACCATTACTTGGAGTAGAGCTCCACAATGAGATGCTCACTAATGGGTACGTCAATGTCTTCTCTCGAAGGATAGGCCAGAACCTTGCCGGTCATGTTTTCAGCATCCACCGACAGCCAGGCAGGCGGTGTTCGGTGGGCTGCCATTTCGGCCAGATCTTTGAATTTGGGCTTCTCTTTGCTCGATTCCTTGACGGCAATAACGTCCCCCACCTTCACCAAGTAGGAAGGAATGTTCACCTTGCGGCCGTTAACGGTAAAGTGACCGTGAGAAACCAGTTGTCTGGCTTCGTTGCGAGAAGAGGCAAAGCCCATTCGGTAGACTACGTTGTCCAGGCGCCGTTCTAGTAAACGGAGCAGATTTTCACCCGTGGCTCCGGGCTGGCGCTCCGCCAGTTCAAAGTAGTTGCGGAACTGCCGCTCCAGCACCCCGTAAATCCGGCGTGCTTTCTGTTTTTCCCGCAATTGAATTCCGTATTCCGAAAGTTTTCTCCGTACCTGACCGTGCTGGCCGGGAGCATAATTTCTGCGGACGATAGCACACTTATCGGTGTAGCACCGTTCTCCCTTGAGATAGAGCTTCATTCCCTCCCGGCGGCACAGTCGGCAGGACGGTCCTGTATATCTGGCCATAACTCAGTAATACACCTCCTACACTCTTCTTCTTTTGGGCGGACGGCAACCGTTGTGCGGAATAGGAGTAACGTCTTTAATCAGGCTCACTTCCAATCCCGCTGCCTGCAAAGCTCTTATCGCCGCTTCCCGGCCCGCCCCCGGTCCTTTAACGTACACTTCTACTTCCCGCATGCCGTGCTCCATAGCCTCTTTCGCAGCCCGCTCAGCAGCCAGTTGAGCAGCATAGGGTGTACCTTTCCGCGTACCTTTAAAGCCTACAATACCGGCGCTGGCCCAAGTGATAGTATTGCCACTTTTGTCGGTTATAGTAACGATGGTGTTATTGAAAGTGGACTTAATATGGGCAATACCCTGATCCACGTTTTTACGGTCTCTCTTCCGGGTTCTCCCCGCTCTCTTGGCCATTCAGCTTTTCCCCCCTCTATTCCGACTTCTTCTTGCGGGTACCTACAGTCTTCCGCGGTCCCTTTCTGGTCCGGGCATTGGTTTTGGTCCGCTGTCCCCGCACCGGCAAACCCCGCTTGTGCCGCAGTCCGCGGTAACAGCCGATGTCCATCAACCGCTTGATGTTCATAGCAATTTCCCGGCGCAGCTCGCCTTCAACTTTGTAGTTCTTGTCGATATGCTCCCGCAGCTTGGCAATTTCCTCATCGGTAAGATCCCTAACTCTGGTATCGGGATTAACTCCGGTTGCTTCCAGAATCTTCTTAGAGGTGGAGCGACCAATACCAAAGATGTAGGTTAAGGCTATCTCCACCCGTTTATCGCGGGGCAAGTCCACACCTGCTATTCTGGCCATTAAACTTCGCCACCTCCTACCCTTGTTTCTGCTTGTGCTTGGGGTTCTCACAGATAACCCTTACTTTCCCTTTCCGTCGGATTATCTTGCACTTCTCGCAAATCGCCTTGACGGACGGTCTGACTTTCATGTCCTTCTCCTCCTTTTCCACGCCGCTCTACCCTTTTCGTCTATCCTTTTATTTGTACCGGTACACTATCCGACCCCGGGATAGGTCATAAGGTGAAAGCTCCACCATCACTCGATCACCGGGCAGGATGCGAATAAAATTCATTCTTATCTTTCCGGAAACATAAGCCAGCACCATGTGCCCGTTGTCCAATCTGACACGGAACATGGCATTGGGCAGGGGTTCCACGACAGTGCCTTCCACCTCAATTACATCTTCCTTTGCCACGCGGCAACGACCTCCTTATTTCCCTGGATTTTTAGCAAGGTTCAAACTCTCCAGGGCTTTTCTCACCTCAGCGTTGGTTACCGGTTCCCCGCGGCGGAACTTCTCAGCAAGAGCTTCCACCTTCTGGGGTTGAAGGCGCAGGTGTTTAATGTTCTTCTTTTTGGGATTTTCTACTCTTCGCAGGTCGCCGTCTACTACCCGGACAAAGGAGGAATCAATAACATCACAGATGATGAAGTAGCGGTTGCTGTCCCTGCCAGCTTTAGAATAAACAACCCTTCCGAGCAAACTTTCGTCAGCTTCCACCACTGTCCCACCTCCACCCCCTACCTCCGGGTCAAAATTTCTGGTCCCCGGGAGGTAATGGCTACCGTGTGTTCGAAATGAGCTGAGAGACGACGGTCCTTGGTGACTACCGTCCAATTGTCCGGCAGCACTTCCACTTCATAAGTGCCGGCATTAACCATGGGCTCAATGGCCAGCGTCATTCCTTCCCGCAGCCGCGGCCCCCGGCCTGGTTCACCGAAATTGGGTACCTGAGGTTCCTCATGCATCTGACGGCCGATGCCGTGTCCCACGTAATCTCTAACTACCGAGTAGCCTCTGCTCTCGACAAATTTCTGAATACTGTGGGAGATATCGGAAAGCCGGTTCCCCACCCGGGCATGATCAATGCCAATTTCCAGGGATTTTTTCGTCACTTCAATCAGATCCAAAGCTTCCTGGGATACGTTGCCTACTGGCAGCGTTACAGCACAGTCACCGTAGTACCCCTTTACCTGGGCCCCTACATCAATACTTATAATATCTCCGTCCTTTAACTCCCTTAAACCGGGAATGCCGTGAACCACTTCCTCGTTTATCGAGGTGCAGATGCAGGCGGGATAGCCGTGGTACCCTTTGAAAGCTGGAATTGCCCCTGCTTTCTCCATGTAGTCCTCGGCAATACGGTCCAGTTCAGCAGTAGTCACTCCAGGACGCACTGCTTTGCTGATCTCTTCTAATGCTCCAGCCACGACCCGCCCTGCATCACGCATATATTTCAGTTCTTGGGGAGACTTGCAACTGATCATGCTCCCGCCTCGCTTACTTAATAAATCCCTGGTAGTGCCGCATGAGAAGGTGGGCTTCCATCTGTTTCATCGTCTCTAAGGCTACCCCCACTACGATGAGGAGGGCGGTACCGCCAAAACCAGCCGCCACCTCAATCCCGGTGGCGTATATCATGAAGTTTGGCAGGGTTGCCACCAGACCCAGGAAAATACCACCGGCCAGGGTAAGCCGCGAGAGCACTTTCTCCAGGTACTCGGCCGTAGCCCTTCCCGGCCGGATGCCGGGAATGAACCCCCCGTACTTTTTGATGTTCTCCGCCACATCCACTGGGTTGAAGATAATGGCGGTGTAGAAGTAGGTGAAGAAGATAATCAAAAGAAACTGCAGAATGATGTAAAGGGGAGACCGCCAGCTCAAGTAAGTGTTAACTGCCAGGGCAAACTTGGAGGTAGGGAAGTAAGTGGCAATGGTGGACGGGAACAGGAGAACGGAGGAGGCAAAGATAACGGGGATAACACCCGCCGAGTTAACCCGGATGGGGATATGAGTGCTCTGCCCGCCGTACACTTTCCGTCCTACCACCCGCTTTGCGTACTGGACGGGTATTTTTCTTTGCCCTTCCGTGACAAAGACCACCGCCGCAATTACCAGAACAGCTATCACCAAAAACAGTAGTACGCTGAAAATGTTGATGGACCCGGCTTTGAGCAGGTTGAAGATTTGGACAGCACCCGCCGGGATGCGGGAAACTATTCCCGCAAAGATAAGGAGAGAAATCCCGTTCCCGATCCCCTTTTCAGTAATTCTCTCCCCCAGCCACATGAGGAAGGCCGTACCGGCAGTAAGGGTGAGGGCAATCAACAGCATAGCCGGAACGGTATTAATTGTTAATGCGCCGCTCCGCTTCAGGGTATAGGATAGTCCTAACGCCTGAATGAAACCTAAAATTACCGTTCCATACCGGGTGTACTGAGTAATTTTCTTTCGCCCTTCTTCCCCTTCTTTGGCCAGCCGTTCCAGGCGGGGAATAACTACCGTCAGCAATTGCATAATTATGGAGGCGTTAATATACGGAGTAATACTCATGGCAAAGATAGAAAGTCTGCGGAAGGCACCACCGGAAACCACGTCAAAAAACCCGAACAGCTGCCCTTTGAAAAGTTTCTCCATTACGCTGGCATCCAGGCCGGGTACCGGTACGTGCGCCCCAATGCGGAACACCAGCAGCATAAGCAGAGTAAAAATTATTCTCCGGCGCAAATCCTCCATTTTAAGGGCGCCGCGCAGGGCTTCCAGCACTTAAATCACCTCTGCTTTGCCGCCGGCTGCTTCGATCTTTGCAATGGCCGCTTTGCTAAAAGCATGTACCTTGACAGTTAAAGGCTTTTCCAGGTTCCCCTTGCCGAGAATTTTGATCCCGTCTTTTATGCTTTTTACTACTCCGGCTTTTTTCAGGACTTCCGGCGTAACTTCCGTCCCGGGTTCAAACCGGTTTAGTGCCGATACATTGATGGCCACCAGTTTCCGGGCAAACCTGTTGTTAAACCCGCGCTTGGGCACCCGCAGGTAGAGGGGATTTTGGCCGCCCTCAAAACCAGGCCGAACACCCCCGCCGGAGCGAGCTTTCTGCCCTTTCGTCCCCCGGCCGGCTGTTTTCCCTAAGCCGGATCCTATCCCTCTGCCAACCCGGGTTTTCTTGTGCTTGGAGCCGGGAGCCGGTTTCAGCTCGTGCAGCATACTGGCACCCCCTTATGATATTTCTTCCACTTTCAGCAGGTGAGCTACTTTTCTTATCATGCCACGAATTTGCGGATTGTCTTCTTTTATCACCGTGCTGTTGAGTTTTCTCAGTCCTAAAGCTCGTACCGTGTCCCGCTGGTCCTGAGGTTTACCGATAAGGCTCCGGACCAGGGTAACTTTGAGTTTCGCCATTTCTTCACCCCTCCTAACCAAGCAGCTCCTGCACGGACTTACCCCGCAGCCGGGCGACGTCTTCTGCCCGTTTCAGGCTCTTCAAAGCTGCCATGGTAGCGTGAACCACGTTGTTCGCATTGTTGGAGCCCAAGGATTTGGTGAGAACATCGTGGATTCCGGCCAGCTCCATTATCGCCCGCACTGGCCCCCCGGCGATAATTCCGGTACCAGGGGCCGCAGGTTTTAAGAGAACTTTTCCTGCGCCAAACTCGCCAATTATTTCGTGGGGAATGGTCGTTCCCACCCGCGGAACTTCGATGATATTTTTCTTGGCATCCTCGATCCCTTTGCGGATAGCATCCGGAACTTCCGCCGCCTTGCCAAGGCCGGCCCCAACATGCCCGTTGCCGTCGCCAACAATAACCAGTACGGAAAAACCAAAGCGGCGTCCGCCTTTTACGACCTTGGCCACGCGCTTGATGCTGACCACCTTTTCTTTCAGTTCCATGTTGCTGGTATCAACCCGCGTCATCCTTCACCCTCCTTCATCAGAACTTGAGACCGGCTTCCCGGGCAGCGTCAGCCAAAGCCTTCACTCTGCCGTGGTAAATGTAACCGCTGCGGTCAAAGACAACTTTGTCAATCCCTTTGGCTAAGGCTTTTTTGGCTATAAGCTCTCCTACCCGACGGGCAGCTTCCATATCTTTATGACTCTTGAGGGAATTGCGCAGCTCCGGCTCCAGCGTCGAAGCCGCTACTAAAGTGTGACCTTTGGTATCGTCAATTATCTGCGCATATATGTGCTTGAGACTCTTATAAACGGTCAGCCGCGGACGCTCCGGCGTACCGAAAATTTTTTTCCGTACCCGGCGGTGTCTCCTGGCCCTAATTTCCTTGCGGCTTTCTTTCTTGATCAACTCTCCTTCACTCCTTTCCGCATCGGGTTTCCCGCACAGTTGCTCAATTATTACTTCTTAGCTTTGCCACCAGCCTTACCAACCTTGCGGCGGATAAATTCGTTTTCGTACTTAATTCCCTTACCCTTGTAAGGCTCGGGCTCCCGCACTGCGCGAATGTTAGCCGCGAAAGACCCTACCTTTTCTTTGTCAATGCCCCGAACAATGATTTTGTTGGGCTGGGGTACTTCTATCTCGATTCCCGGCAGGGGTTCCATTTCTACCGGGTGAGAGTAACCGACGGTAAGTACCAGTTTGTTGCCACTCTTGGCTGCCCGGTAACCCACACCCTCCAGTTCCAGGGCCTTTTCATAACCCTGGGTAACGCCGATGATCATGTTGTTCACCAGGGTGCGGGTCAGCCCGTGAAGAGATTTATGGAACTTGCTGTCGGAAGGGCGTTCGACTTTTATCACACCGTCCTCCACTTTTACCGTCATATCATGATGGAGCTCCCTGGTTAACTCACCCTTGGGGCCCTTCACCGTTATTACATTTCCTTCTACTTTAACCTCCACCCCCTGTGGGATGGCAATGGGCATTCTCCCAATCCTGGACATCAATTGCACCTCCTCTGCCGCTCCACTCCCGTTACCAGATGTAGCAAATTACCTCGCCGCCCAAACCTTCTTTCCGCGCCTGCTTGTCAGTCATGAGCCCTTTCGACGTGGAAATAATGGCTATTCCCAGGCCGCCCAGCACTTTGGGAATTTCATCTTTTTTGCAGTAAACCCGCAGGCCCGGTTTGCTGATCCGCTTCAGGCCGGTAATAACTTTTTCTTTATTGGGACCGTACTTCAAGTAGATACGCAGGATCCCCTGTTTGCCGTCCTCAATGTATTCCACGTCCCGGATGAAGCCTTCTTCTTTCATGATTTTGGCAATAGCCAGCTTCATCTTGGAAGCCGGGACCTCAACTTTCTCGTGGTAGACCATGTTGGCATTGCGAATCCTGGTCAGGAAATCGGCAATGGGGTCAGTCATAACCATATCCAGTTCAACCTCCTTTCGTCAGCAAACCCTACCAACTCGCTTTTCTTACACCAGGGATTTCACCCCGGTGGGCCATCTGCCGGAAACAAATCCGGCACAAGCCGAACTTACGTATATACCCGCGGGGCCGACCACAAATATTGCACCGGTTCCGATGTCTGACTTTGAATTTGGGAGGCCGGTTGTTTTTCACAATCAGGGCCTTTCTCGGCACGCTTTTTCCCTCCTTTTCTCCCGCATCAGCTAAAACTTCTTGGCAACCTCTTTCCTCCTCCGCTTACTGCTCCCGGAAAGGCATTCCCAAGAGCCGCAAAAGCTCTCGTCCCTCTTCGTCAGTTTTGGCCGTGGTCACAAAGGTTATGTTCATTCCGCGCAACCGATCAATTTTGTCGTAGTCGATTTCGGGGAAAATCAACTGCTCCCGGATTCCTAAGTTAAAATTACCCCTCCCATCAAAACCGTGCGGCGAAACACCCCGGAAATCCCGTACCCGCGGCAGGGCGACGTTGAACAATTTATCCATAAACTCGTACATCCGATTGCCCCGCAGCGTCACCTTCACGCCAATGGGCATCCCTGCTCTTACTTTGAACCCAGCTATGGATTTTTTCGCCCTGGTAACTACCGGCCTCTGTCCGGTAATGCGGGCCAGGTCGTCCATAGCATGATCTAGAGCCTTGGGGTTGGAGATAGCCTCACCCAGACCGATATTGATTACTATCTTCTCTATTTTCGGAACCTGCATGATGTTCTTGTAGCCAAACTTTTCCATCATGGCTTTGACTACTTCGTTCTGATATTTATCCCTCAACCTGGGCACTGGTTTAACCCCCTTTCTTGGTCCCTTTTGCCAGTTTACTTATCCAGCACCTGCCCGCACTTTTTGCAAACTCGGACTTTTTCCCCGTTCTCCAAAAATTTTTTCCCGATCCGGGTGGGGTTGTTGCACTTGGAGCAGACGATCATCACGTTGGAACTGTGAATAGGAGCTTCCTTTTCGATGATTCCCCCTTGCGGCAGCTTGGGGTTGGGTTTGGTATGACGTTTAACAATATTAACTCCCTCTACAACCACCCGGCTCTCGGAAGGAATAACCCGCAACACTTTACCTCGTTTGCCGGCGTATTTGCCAGTTATAACCTGGACCAGGTCCCCTTTCTTGACGTGTACCTTGGGTCTGGTCATCTTGTTGCCACCTCCTCTTCTCCAGCCGTCCTGGAAAACCTACAGCACTTCCGGAGCTAGAGAGATTATCTTCATGAAATCCCGCTCGCGCAGCTCTCTGGCCACAGGGCCAAAAATACGCGTTCCTCGCGGATTACCAGCTTCATTGATGATGACAGCGGCGTTTTCATCAAATTTAATATAAGAACCGTCCGGGCGGCGGACTTCTTTCTTGGTACGAACGACAACTGCTCTTACCACGTCACCCTTCTTAACCACGCCCCCGGGCGTTGCTTCTTTTACCGAACAAACGATCACATCCCCTAAGGAAGCGTAGCGACGGTTGGAGCCGCCCAGAACACGGATACACCTCAACTTCTTCGCTCCGGTGTTATCGGCAACGTTGAGTATGGTCTGTACCTGGATCACCGGTGTTACCCCCTTTCCTCATGCCGCTCACGGTTAGACAGTCTCCGCGCGTTCGAGAATTTCCACTACCCGCCAGCGTTTTTCTTTGCTCAGGGGACGGGTTTCCATAATTTTTACCGTATCCCCCACCCGGCAGGCGTTCTCCTCGTCGTGGGCTTTAAACTTTTTCGTTTTCTTTATGGTTTTGCCATAAAGGGGATGGCGAACGACCGATTCTACCGCCACCACCACCGTTTTGTCCATCTTGTCGCTCACCACTTTGCCGATTCGCACTTTCCGTTTCGGTCTTTCCATATGGTCTCCCCTCCTTTCCGGACAGGTCAAAACTTCCTTGGCTTTACTGCTTGCGGGCCTGCAGTTCCCGCTCCCGCAGGATAGTCTTCACCCGGGCAATATCCCGCTTAATTTCGCGAATCCGCATGGGATTTTCCAAATGCCCGGTAGCCGCTTGAAAACGCAGCTTGAAAAGTTCGTCTTTGAGGTCGTGTTCTTTTTTGCGCAGCTCTTCCGTGCTCAATTCTCTGATTTTATCAGCTTTCATCGCCATCACCACCCAGATCTTCTCTTTTCACGAACCGGGTTTTGATGGGAAGTTTATGAGACGCCAATCGCAAGGCTTCCCGTGCTACTTCCTCACTAACTCCGGCAAGTTCAAACAGAATCCGTCCTGGTTTTACAACAGCAACCCAGTATTCCGGTGAACCTTTACCGCTACCCATCCGGGTTTCAGCCGGTTTTGCCGTTACTGGTTTGTCCGGGAAAATCTTTATCCACACTTTACCACCGCGGCGAATATAACGGGTCATTGCAATCCGGGCAGCTTCAATCTGACGGCTGGTAATCCACGCCGGCTCCAGTGCCTGCAGTCCGTAGTCACCATAGGCTATCTCGGTGCCACCTTTGGCTTTCCCTTTCATCCGGCCGCGGTGAACTTTTCTAAACTTCATGCGCTTGGGAATAAGCATTCCTTACTCGCCTCCTTCTGTAGCCGGCTTCTTCTTTGCCTCAGGCAGTACATCTCCTTTATAAATCCAGCATTTGACCCCAATCTTTCCATAAGTCGTATTGGCTTCAGCAAAACCGTAGTCTATGTCAGCCCGCAGAGTATGCAGCGGTACTTTCCCCTCGCTGTACCATTCCGTCCGGGCAATCTCAGCACCTGCCAGCCGCCCGCTGCAGGCGATTTTTATTCCTTGAGCACCCATGCGCATCGCCCGGGCTACCGCCTGTTTCATTGCCCGCCGGAAGGAAACTCGCTTTTCCAGTTGAGCAGCAACATTTTCCGCCACCAGTTGAGCATCCGTTTCCGGTGTTTTCACTTCGGCTATGTTGATGCTGATCTGGCGGCCGGTCATTTTCTCCAACTCGCGCCGAAGGGCTTCAACTTCTGCCCCGCCCCGGCCGATAACGATACCGGGCTTGGCGGTGTGAATGGTAATACGCACCCGGTTGGCAGTCCGCTCAATCTCAATCCGGGAGATGCCAGCAGCATACAGCTTCTCTTTAATGTATTTGCGGATTTTAGCGTCCTCTAGAAGAAGCTTGGCAAAGTCCTTTTCCGCAAACCAGCGGGAATCCCAGTCCTTGATAATCCCAATCCGCAGGCCCTTGGGATGTACCTTCTGACCCACTCTTTATCCCTCCTTTTTCTCCCGCACCACGACGGTTATGTGGCTGGTCCGCTTGCGAATCAAGTCCGCTCTACCAAAAGCCCGCGGACGATAACGCTTCAGGGTCGGACCCTGATCAACATAAGCCTCGGCAACGTAAAGGGCGTCTCTGTTCATGTCATAATTATGCTCAGCGTTGGCTATAGCCGATTTGAGAACTTTCTCCACAATCCTGGCAGCTTTCTTGGGCGTGTATTTGAGAATTGCCAGGGCATCTCGCACATCTTTACCTCGGATAAGGTCCACTACCTGTCTCGCTTTCCGGGGAGAAATACGGATATATTTAGCCTGAGCTCTGGCCTGCTGCATCTTCATGCCACCCCTTTCGTTTATTTAACTTTGGTGGTCCGCTCCTCACCAGCATGCCCTCTGAAAGTCCGGGTGGGAACAAATTCGCCCAACTTGTGGCCTACCATCTCTTCGGTAATGTATACGGGTACGTGCTTACGACCATCGTAAACGGCAATGGTGTGTCCCACCATTTCCGGGAAGATGGTAGAACGGCGGGACCAGGTCTTAATAACCTTTTTCTCGTTTTTCTCATTGAGTGCCCGAATTTTCTTTATCAGATGCTCATCAACAAACGGTCCTTTTTTCAGCGATCTGCCCATCACTATCCTCCTTTCTCCCTGCTGGGAGGTCGGTTATCCTTTTCTCCGCTTGATAATCAGGCGGTCACTGGCCTTCTTACGACGGGTTTTCACACCCAGAGCCGGCTTACCCCACGGGGTAACAGGATGACGACCGATGGGCGACCGGCCTTCGCCACCGCCATGGGGGTGGTCAACCGGGTTCATGGCCACACCCCGTACGGCCGGACGAATACCCAGCCAGCGGGCCCGACCTGCTTTGCCAATGGTAATGTTCTCATGGTCCAGGTTACCTACTTGCCCGACAGTAGCCCGGCACTCCAGGTGAACCATCCGCAACTCCCCGGAAGGCAAGCGCAGAGTTGCGTAATCGCCTTCTTTGGCAATAACTTGCGCCGCCGCTCCAGCCGCACGAACCAGCTGACCACCCTTACCGGGCTTGAGTTCAATATTGTGGACTAACGTACCAACGGGGATATTGCGCAGCGGCAGGGCGTTACCGGGCTTGATATCCGCCTGGGGACCGGATTCGACTATGTCGCCTACTTTAAGTCCCAGGGGCGCCAGAATGTACCGCTTTTCCCCATCAGCGTAGTGGAGCAGGGCAATACGAGCAGAACGGTTGGGATCGTACTCGATGGTTGCAACCTTTGCCGGAATACCATCCTTGTTCCGTTTGAAATCGATTATCCTGTACATGCGCTTGTGCCCGCCGCCCCGGTGACGGACAGTGATGCGTCCCTGATTGTTGCGACCGGCCCTCTTCTTCAAGGGTTCGAGTAGGGACTTTTCCGGTTCGTCAGTAGTAATTTCCTCAAAGGTGGAAACGGTGACGAACCGGATGCCCGGGGACGTGGGTTTGTATTTCTTAATACCCATAGCTCGGACGTACCTCCTTCGGCACCGGATTTACATACCTTCAAAGATTTCAATCTTGTCGCCTTCTCTGAGGGTAACGATGGCTTTCTTCCTGTCCGGACGGCGGCCGACAAACCTGCCCATCCGCTTTACTTTACCTTTGACGTTCATCGTGTTGACTTTTTCAACTTTAACGTTGAAAAGCTCTTCGATAGCCCGTTTGATTTCAACTTTATTGGCCCGGGGGTCAACGTAGAAGGTATATTTGTTTTGACTGAGAAGTTCCATGCTCCGCTCGGTAATTACCGGCTTAATGATAATGTCCCGCGGGTCTTTCATCAGGCCAGCACCTCCTCCACTCTGGCCACAGCGTCTTTAGTGATGACCAGTTTGTCATGAGCCAGCAGATCATAAACATTGAGTCCCGCTGCCTCTACCGGTTTTACCCCCGGAATATTCCGAGCCGATTTGAAAACAATCTCGTCTTTGTCAGCCGTTACTACCAGGGCCTTCCGGTCAACCTTCAGGTTTTTCAAAATATTGACCATTTCTTTGGTCTTGGGTTGCGCCATGGTCAGTTCGTCGAGGACGATCATATCTCCTCTTTCCACTTTGGCCGAAAGAGCAGACTTCATGGCCAGACGGCGCATTTTCTTGGGCAACTTTATTTCATAAGAACGGGGTTTGGGACCGAAGACTACGCCGCCGCCGCGCCAGATGGGCGACCGGATGCTGCCGTGCCGGGCTCGTCCGGTACCCTTCTGCCGCCACGGTTTCCGTCCACCACCGCTCACTTCGCCCCGGGTTTTGGTGGAAGCCGTCCCGCGGCGAGCCGCTGCCAGGTGGGCTACTACCGCTGCGTGCAGGATATCTTTCCGAACCTCGACCCCGAACACTTCGTCCTTCAGGTCCATTTCCCCGACCTGCTCGCCTTTGACATTGTAGACAGCGACTTTAGGCATCACTTATCCCCCTTTCCGGTTAAACTCCGGCCTTAACCGCATTTTTTATGATCAAAAGTCCTCCCCGGGGCCCGGGTACTGCTCCTTTCACCACCAGCAGGTTGTTTTCCGGATCTACTTTCACCACTTGTAGGTTTTGAATAGTTACCCGGTCACCGCCCATGCGCCCAGGTAACTTACGCCCTTTGAACACACGGCCCGGACCCTTGGCACCCAGAGAACCAGGCCGACGGTGGTACTTGGAACCGTGAGCCATCGGTCCGCGCTGGAAACCATGTCTCTTAATGCCTCCGGCAAATCCTTTCCCCTTGGAGGTACCGGTCACGTCCACCAGTTCGCCGGGCGAGAAAATATCTGCTCTGATTTCCTGGCCGACTTGATAGTCGTCAATGTTGTCAACCCTGATCTCCCGCAGGTAACGGAGGGGCTTAACTTGCGCTTTCTTAAAATGGCCCAGCAGAGGTTTATTAACTCTACTTTCTTTTTTCTCCATAAAGCCCAGTTGCAGGGCGTTGTAACCGTCGTTTTCTACTGTCTTCTTCTGGACAACATAGCAGGGGCCGGCCTCGATAACCGTCACCGGTATCAACTGGCCTTCTTCATTGAAAATCTGGGTCATGCCCACTTTTCTCCCCAGTATCCCCTTTGCCATAGGTTGTCACACCTCCTTTTCCTTCCATCGCCTTCCTACAGCTTGATCTCGATATCCACACCAGCCGGGAGATCCAGGCGCATCAGGGCGTCCACCGTTTTAGGAGTGGGATCGAGAATGTCGATAAGGCGCTTGTGAATGCGCATCTCAAACTGTTCCCGGGAGTCTTTGTTGACATGAGGAGAACGCAGGACGGTGAAAACACTCCGCTCGGTAGGCAGAGGTACCGGACCGGCAACAGAAGCGCCCGTCCGCTTAGCCGTCTCAACGATCTTCTCCGCCGACTGATCGAGAATCTTATGGTCGTACGCTTTCAGGCGGATTCTGATTTTTTGCTTGGTCATTTTCTTAATCCTCCTTCGCCCGATTTTTAACGGACATGCTCCGTGAAAATTCCCTTTCCCTTTTGAGGAAAGCAACCTTTCACTTCATCGCCAGTCTTTATCCGAAAAAATTCCTGCTTAACGTAAACAGGATAAGTACAGCAGCCCGAAGGGACTGCTGTACTTCATCCCAAGGACAGAAAGCTACTCAATTATCTTAGTGACGACACCGGCACCCACCGTCCGGCCGCCTTCCCGGATAGCAAAGCGCAGCCCTTCCTCAATGGCTATGGGCGCGATCAGCTCTACCGTCAACTTCACGTTGTCCCCGGGCATCACCATCTCAGTGCCCTCGGGCAGCGTGATTACCCCCGTCACGTCCGTGGTCCGGAAGTAAAACTGCGGCCGGTACCCGCTGAAGAACGGCGTATGCCGCCCCCCTTCCTCCTTCGTCAATACGTAAACCTCTGCCTCAAA
>JASUSC010000003.1 GCA_030446285.1 Eubacteriales bacterium
TCATCTGGTTTCACAAAAATGGGTCGCATTTAATATTGCAGTTTAGACTTTTTTAACTTTTTTAAAAAGTTCCTAGATGTTGGCTTTTATCACCCGTTCCTCCGTAACTATGTAGTGAACGGGTTGGTCATGGGCTTCAGGATAAACCTGATCCCTCACCTGCAACTCAAAAGCAAGAGCCACAAAAACCGTTCCCGGCCCGGTCTGGAGGAGAAAACGGTCGTAAAAACCGCCGCCATACCCTAACCGGTTTCCCTTTTCATCAAAGGCCACTCCCGGCACCAACACCAGGTCTATCTCCTGCGGCGGCACCGGCCGTATGGCCTCCGGCTTGGGTTCGGGAATACCCCAGGCCCCCGTACCGATATCGTCAGGATAATTAACTATCAGGGTCGGAATAAGTCTTTTGCCGGCAACGTCGGTGACCGGAACCACCACCCTTTTCCCCCGGGCCATGGTTTGCCGCAACAGATAATCGGTAGCAACCTCATTGCGAAAATCCAGATACATCATCACCGTCTTGGCCTGCTGGTACTCGGGTAATCCCATGACTCTTTCGGCAATAACCCGGCTTTTCTGCAGAACTTCTTCCCGGCTTAGGGCCATCCGTTCTTGGAGTACTTGTTTCCGCAGCGCTTTCTTTTTCTCTTCCACCGCTAGTCCTCCATCCAGCCCAGGGCTGATGCTTTTTTCCTTTGCTTTCGAATTAAAACGAAATAAGACAGATATGCTTTTAATTTCTTATTCGCTGCCGAAAAATTTTTTCCTGCAAAATTAAAAAAATTTTAAATATTTGCTGGCAAAAGAAAAAGGGAGTAATCCCTCCTTCAGGACTACTCCCCTCTTCTCTTCATTACCGCCAGCGCCACCGCCGCTGCCAATAGAGCCTTCCCGATATCAAAACCGATAAAAGGCCAGAAGCCAATTTTAAGAACTCCGCTCCAGTTTACTGCTTTCCCAAGGTAAAAATTGAGGATTGCATAGAGATAGGGCAGGCCGACAGCATAAATCACTGCCAGACCTGCAAGAGCAGCGGCTACAAACACCGGCAGTCTCTTCCCGCCACGAGCGGTAATCAAACCCGTAACACCGGCAGCAGCTATAAAGCCGAGTAAGAAGCCAAAAGTTGGCTTGAGAACGTAAGCCGGCCCGCCAAAGGGAGGCGAAGCAAAAACCGGTACCCCCACCAGTCCCAGCACCACATACACTAACATGCTCAGAAAGCCGTCCCGCGGCCCTAAAATCATCCCGGCCATGAGGGCAACAAGGGGGACAAGACTGAAGGGCACCACCGCATTTCCTCCCACCCTGACGATAACTGCCGCCACCACTGCCAGCGCAGCAAAAGCTGCAATCCGAGCCATCTGCCGGGCGGGCATTCTTCTCTCTTCTCCAGTGGCCTTTTCCATTTCTGCCATACCTCCTCCCAAGGTATTGTTAACTACTATTTTATTTTTGGTTAACCAGTGTGTCAAGAAATACTTCTTCTCCATCGGCAAAAATTCTCCTCAATGCAAATAAAAAGGCTGCCCGGTAAGTCGGACAGCCGTATCACTCTCATGCCCGCTTCTCTTTCTCCTGAGCAGGGAGAGGACACTCCCAGGACTCCACGTGAGCCGCCGGGTGCACTTTCCCTTTGCGGGAAGCTATCAGCGACGCCACTACGCTTACCGTCAGGATGAGAGCAATCATCCCTAAGGCAAGACCGGTGGGCACATGAATATCGAAAATAAGCAGGAGGAGCTTCACGCCGGTGAGGAAGAGGATAGCCCCCACGCCCTGTTTGACGTAAATAAACAGGCGCTGAATCCGCTCCAGGAAGAAGTACATGGAGCGCAAACCTAAAATGGCAAAAATGTTAGAAGTAAATACGATAAAGGGATCGGTGGTAATGGAGAAAATAGCCGGAATGGAGTCAATGGCAAACATGATGTCAGTACTCTCGATGATCAGCAAAACCAGGAGCAAAGGAGTCATGTGCAATCTGCCGTTTATCCGCACCGTGAATTTTTCCTCGTGGTACTCACAAGTGACAGGGATAAAACGGCGCACAAAACGGGTCAGCCAGTTCTTCTCCAAATCGATTTTTTCTTCGCCGCCGAAGATAAATTTAAAGGCGGAGACAATAAGCAGTCCTCCAAATATGTAGAGGACCCATTGAAACTTTTCCACTAAGGAAGCTCCCGCCAGGATAAAAGCAAGGCGGAAAATCACTGCTCCTATAATCCCGTAAGTCAGCACCCGGCGCTGGTACTGGCCCGGCACGCCAAAAGCAGAGAATACCATTAGGAAAAGGAAGAGGTTGTCCACACTGAGGGAAAGCTCAATGAGGTAGCCGGTGAAAAAGTCTATCGCTTTTTGCGGCCCTTCAAAGAGAAACACACCGGCGTTGAAAAGCAAAGCCAAGGTAACCCAGAAAACAACCCAGAATAAAGCTTTTTTGAACGGCACAAATCATCCCCCCCCTGTCGTTGAAAAATATTTTAGTTAGCTACTGAAGTCTAGCCAAAGAAAAAACTCTACACCCCCTGGACGGCAAGTGTAGAGTCTCACTGGGCTTACGCCAACAAAGCCGGGCCAAGAAGGCCGTGATGACGACTTTGTTTCCTGTCCGCGAAAGGACAGGCAGTTACTCCCCCTACTTGCGTTATTCCTTTATTCAGGCTGACTCCCGGCGCAAAATAACACGGCTGCCTATACGCAGAGGTGGTTTTTTCACCTGCAGTTTCTCTTCGAGAATAGCACCGGTCGTATTGTCTACCGCCACTCGTACTCCGTGCAGACCGCCGATTTGCAGGAGATGTACATCTAACCACTCGATAATATAAGCATTTTCCTCTTTGAGAACGTTGTAGATGGGGAAGCGCGCTCTCTTCAGGAATATCTCTACCAGCTCCGACTCCTGAGAGCAGGCAACACAGCGGTGGTAAGAAGCAGAAGCGTATTCCCGCCTGATTACCACCCGTTCCCGCAATGAATCTACTTTCATGTAGTAATAGCGGCTGCTGCGACAGGCTATAACATCCCACTGGAACGGACTTACTGCCGACGGTAAAACCCACATCTTTCCCCTGCGGTAATAAGCTGGGAGCTCTCTCGCTGCCAACAAACGGCTTCTCCGCTTCTGATGAACCCTCAACAGCAAGTAAAACCCAATTACTCCTAACGCAGAAAGCTGAAGAGAAAATTTCAGGTGAGGAACCTCATATCCCACCATCAACGCTCCCAGCAGGGAGCCAATTACTACCGGATCAAAAAACCACACCAAGTTAAAGCTGTACTTCTTGCTGGAAAAAGGATAGAAGAGGGGCACCCCCCACGGAGTCAGGGAATCCATCAGCAGATGGAGGGCCATTCCCAAAGCAGACACACCCAGCCCCTGAAAAAAGGTAAGGGGAAACAAAAAACTAAGACCCGCCGCTAAAACAAGGCCAATTGCCGTTGCTCCCACAAGGGAGTGGGTAATTTCGCGGTGGTACTTGTAAAAGGCCCGGGCACCCTTGAGCATTACCACCCCGTCAAAATCAGGGGCCATACTGGCCAGAACCAGGCCGGCAACAGAGGCAGCCCCCAACTTTTCTTTCACTCCCAACCCGGCCAGCACAAACCCCAAGACCCCGTGGGAGATGAGATCCATTTCTTTCACCCCGATGTTTTCTTCATGAATAACCCTCTAAGAGGGTATTATATGCGAACGGCAAATTTTTTTCCATCCCTAAATGTAGCAATTTCCCGGTACCCCACTTCTTTAATCAATCGCAATGCCTGTTCAAAAGCGTAGCCCACATCTTCCGGCTGGTGAGCATCTGAACCTAGGGTTACTGGCACCCCGCTTTCACAGAAAGCAACAAGGAACTCATAAGCCGGGTAGATCTCCTTCGCCGGTACCCTTAGCCCGGCCGTGTTTACTTCCGCACACACTCCCGCTTCCCGAAACACCTTAGCCACCCGCCGGTACAGCTCTTTCATATCCCGCCGGGGGCGAAAGTTGAATTTTTTGATCAAATCCGGATGAGCCATAATGTGAAAAAAACCGCTACCCGCCGCCTCCATTAACCGCTGAAAATAATACTCATAGAGTTCATCGATATCCCAGCGCTCGTAGCCGTCAAGGTAGTGCAAGTTGTCAAAGCCCCAGCCGTCAAGAAAATGGACCGACCCGATTACATAGTCAAAAGGATAGGAACGCAACAACTGCCTCAGCTTCTCCTCGTGGCCAGGAACGTAGTCAGCTTCAATCCCTAACCTGACGACGGTCCCTCCCATCTTCTCTGCTTCCGCCTTCAGGGCCATTACTTCTTGCACGTAGTCCGGTAATTTTTCTTCTGCCATGGCTATCCCGGGATCGCGCTCTTCCACCGGCAAAAAATACATGGGAAGGTGGTCGGCAAAGCCTATTTCGCCAAGACCCGCCTCCCGCGCCTTTTGGAGATAATCTTTTAACTCCCCGCTGGCGTGGCCACAGCGGGCGGTATGGACATGATAATCAACTAGGGTCACGACACTCTCCTCCTGGCGATAAAGCGCGTTGCTTTATATACCAGATATATCCCCAGTCCGATGAGAAGGAAGGGCAACCCTAAACGCCAGAGGTGCCAGAAAGCCAAGGAGGTAAAAAAACAATGGTAATATAGCAGCGAAAGCAGCCCCGTTCCTATCAGGATCACTGCCAGCGGCCAAAAAGGGCGGCCAGCCGGGTAAAGGGAAGCAACGGCCATCCCAGCCCCGGCAGAAAATAAAAGCCAGGGCCAAACCGGCCTCATCTCATAAGTTGGAAGGACATCGAGAGCAAAAAGGAAAAAATAGAGGCCGATCAAAGCGAGGAAAGTACCTATGGCCGCATATCCTCCCCAGTTCCCCGTTGCAGCCCTAATTAAAAGGTACAAACCGGCCACAATCAAAAAGAGAGAAAAAATGGGGCGCAAATTTATCTCCAATCCTAAACTCTTTCCCAGCCAGTAAAGGCCCAGCAAAACCATGATGAATCCTAAAGCTGAGCGCCACCGGTTTTTCCTCACCGGTCTCACCCCTCCTTCCTATTTCTGCCGCGGTAAAGGATAAGAAACAGACCCAGCGCAATCAGAGCAACAGGCCCGGCGATGCGCTGGAAAAACCAACGCACCCTCTCAATAATCTCGTAGGGGAGAAAATTGAGAGCCAGCAACCACAATCCAGCCGCTATGAACAAAATCCCCACCAGAAGAACAAGTTGCGACCAGAACTGCGCCATCGTCCGGCTGCCAAACAATTTTTCGGATTCTCTCCCTTCTCCGGAGGAAAAAACATAAGTTTCCTCCGGCGGCGGCATTAGCACGGCCAACAAAAAGTAGACAATCAGCGCAGGAAACACTTTTGTCATCAGAGCAAAAATAACAAAAGCCGCCTGAACCCATAGAGGATCTATTCCTAAGTATTCAGCCAGTCCCCCCGCTACCCCGGCTATTACTTTTTTCCGACTGCGCGGGGGCAGAGAAAAACGCACGCCGCCACTCATCTTCTCCCCTCCTAAATCGTTCCTCGCCGCCTGCGGTAGAAGAACCAAGCAACCAGAATCACCAAGGCTGCTACGATCACATAATCCAGCTTGTGGAACCACTGGCGAATAAGAGGCCAGTTCTCTCCCATTTTATACCCTAAATAAACCAGCAAAATACTCCAGGGCAGAGATCCTAAAAAAGTGTAAATAACAAAGCGCAAAAAGTTCATCCGGGCAATACCTGCCGGCAGGGAAATAAAGGTCCGCACCACCGGCATAAGGCGAGTCCAGAAAACCGTAGCCTCCCCGTGTCTCTGAAACCAGCGATCGGCCAGTTCCAGTTCTTTCTGTTTGATAAATATGTAGCGGCCGTATTTCTCCAAAAGAGGACGGCCACCAAAATAACCAACTGCATAAGCGATAATAGAGCCGACCGTCCCTCCTGTTGTCCCTGCTAGCACCGCTCCCCAGAAGGTAATATCACCGCGGTAGGCTAAATAGCCTCCTAAGGGGAGAATTATCTCACTGGGCAGGGGGATACAGGCGCTCTCTATGGCCATCCCTATCCCTACTCCCCAGTAACCCATAGCAGCAATATACTGGACAACCACCGCTAAAATTCGGTTAAAAAATTCCATCTTCTACCTCCTACTTAAAATATTTCGCCCGCATTTTTGCTGCTAATTCCGCCGTCAACCGGTAGACCAGTTCCGCCCGTTCTGGAGTCAGGGTGCCAGTGCCGCAAGCGGGCGTAATAAGAGCCTGCCGGCACAATAGTTCAAGGGGTATCCCCCGCTCTGCCAGCCAGTTAAAATGAGCTTCCAGCCTCTCTACCAGGCTCTCGGTACTCTCCCCGTCAACGGCCGGCGAAGTGGGCACTATTCCCCAGGCCAGAACTCCGCCTCCGGCAAGAAAATCAGTGAGATGAGGCAGGAGAACCACCAAGGAATCGAAGTAATTGTAAGCATCAAAGCTGATGACTTTTACCCCTCCCTCGAGGAGCAAGGTCCAGTCGATACCGGCACAGGAATGAACCCCGGTAATTATCCCTTCCCGGTGAAGGAGTTCCGTCAAATAACGGAGCCCAGAAACAATGTCTTCCCTTTGCAGTCCCACATAAAGGGAGCTGCCGTAAGCATACATACCGGGATCGTCAATGAAAAGGAGCACAGGGAGACCACTTTTGGCCAGTTCTCTTCCCTGCCACAGGGCCTGCACACCCAGCGTGCGGAGAAGAATTTCTCGCAACTGCGGCTCGTAGTAAATCGCTTTGCCGGCACCGTCTTTCAAGTAGAAACCAACCGTTACCGGGCCGCTGATCTGCCCTTTTACCATTACCGCTCCCTCGGGGAGATTGTGGGTTTCAACTTTCCTCATGAAAGCGTAAAAACCGGAGGCAGCTTCGGGCGGAAAAGCAAAAAAATTCAACGCTTCCCCATCACCTTCTTCGGCGGCTAAACATTTTTCTAAGAAGGAAGTCATCAACTCCGGTCCTTTTTCCGGCGGAAAATCTATTACCACCCGCCCCTCGTTATCCCTCGTGGCCAATCCTGCTTTGAGCAAGGGAGGAGCAAACTGTTCTACAAATCCCTCTTCTTTGCCCCGGCCGGGTAACTGAGGCCAGTGAGGAATGTCCGGAAAATATCGAAAAACCACGGCTAAAGCCTCTTCTTCCTCTGTATAAGGCAGACTTCCTATTCCGGTAGTTGCGAAACGTGGTTCCCAGTGCACCGCTTTCTCCCCTTTCATCTTTCTTGAGATAAAAAATTAGCCTCCTTTCCCATCTCCGCCGCTAAATTCATTGTATAATATTAATGTACCGGTTTTTGCAGGTCAAAAGTATTTTTTGCAATTACCGGCTGTATACTAATCAAGCAGGAGGATCGCCTTCTTGAAAGAATTAAAGCGCCTTCTTCGCGCCACAGGCTACTCCTTGCAGGGAATAAAATACCTCTGGACCCGGGAAAAGAACTTCCGGCTGCTGCTGGGAGCCACCGTGCTCGTAAGCGTTATGGGTTACATTCTTCCCTCCATCAGCCAGCAGGAAATGGCTCTCCTTCTCCTGGCAATGGCCCTGGTGACAGTGGCTGAAACTTTGAACACTGCCATCGAAAAAACTCTGGACTATGCCTCTACAGAAAATTACCATCCGCTAATAAAAGTAGCCAAGGATGTGGCCAGCGCCGCCGTTTTTATCGCCATTCTCTTCGGCCTGGCCATCCTTTGCTTGAGTTTAATTACCCCGTGAACTTTTCCCGGCTTAGCTGGGATTTTTTATTTTGTGAATCTCGCCTCCGCTTACCACCAGCAGAGGTCGGAAACCGTCCAAAACTACCAGATCGGCGTCTTTTCCTGGTTCCAGCGACCCTTTCCTAGCCGCTATTCCCAGGAGACGGGCCGGGTTGAAGGAAGCCATAGCTACCGCTTCCCCTAACGAAAGGCCGAGCTTCCTTACCATGGTTTCCACCCCTTTAAGAAGAGGAACCGCTCCCCCAGCCAGGGTACCGTCCTCCAGCCGCCCCACTCCTTTCACTAATTTCAATTTCTGGCCACCGATCCGGTAAGTACCGTCCGGCATGCCGCAGGCGGCAGTAGCATCGGAAACCAGAATAATATTTTCTTTGTCTTTCACCGCCAGCAAAAAGCGGATCATCTCCGGATGAACGTGAACCCCGTCGGCAATGAGTTCTACCGTTGCCTCCCGCCTCTGCAAAAAAGCTCCCACCGCTCCGGGTTCCCGCTGATGAAGACCGCGCATTGCGTTGTAAAGATGGGCGGCGTGGCTAACTCCCCAGGTAAAAGCCTTGGTCATCTCGGCAAAAGTAGCATTGGTATGGCCGGCCGCCACCACAATCCCGCGGCTGTGCGCCTCTTGAATTACTTCCGCTGCGCCGGGAAGCTCCGGCGCTAAGGCAAAAATCTTCAGCGCCGGTCCCGCCGCCGCCAGAAATTCCTCTGCTTCCCTTCGGTCAGGAAGACGCAGTTCTTCCTCCGGCTGGCAACCTTTCTGACGGGGATTAAGGTAAGGGCCTTCCAGATAAATCCCGAGAATCTCTTTGCGACCCGCCGCTGCCTCTCTGAGCCGGTGAAGAGCAGCAAGCATCTCTTCTCGAGGGGCAGTCATGACCCCAGCCAAGAGAGAAGTGGTCCCGTACCGCCGGTGGGTGCTGATAATGGTCTCAATGGCGTAGGGATCATCGTCGAGAAAATCAGCTCCACCGCCACCGTGGACGTGGATATCGATGAGCCCAGGTATAATCTTGGCCCCCCGGTAATCCAGGATTTCTTGATTTTTATACCCTTTGACTTTAGTCCCGGAACCAATCTTTTCAATCTTACCATCTCTAACAGCAACATAGCCGCCGGCTATTTCCCCTCCGGGCAAAACTATATCACCGAGAACAACAAATTTGCGCAACTTCTACCCTCCCCCTCCTTTTAAAATTTTACCAGGGAAGGATAAGAAAAAACAGCCTGATTTTAGCCGGCAAAGGATGTATATGCCAGCAATAGCAATCCCATTACAAGAGGAGAGGAAGGGGTCGGTCCACCACCACTTTCCCGGACTCAACCCTACACCGCCAGGCCTCCACCTCTACCCCTGCTACCACTGCCTGCCGCAGGGCCTGACCGAAAGCAGGGTCCATCTCATCATGGGGGGCGAAAGCGCGAGCATCGGAGCGTTGCACCACGAAAATCACCCGCGCCCGGTAACCTTCTCCCACCGCCTGCATAAGTTTTTTTAGGTGTCTTCTTCCCCTCTCCGTGGGAGCATCGGGAAAAAGCCCTTTTCCTTCTTTCACCAGCGTCACTGATTTTGCCTCGACAAAAAGTCCCTCGCCCCCATTTTTACAGAAAAAGTCAAAGCGCCCTCCTCTATAACGGGGTTCGGGCTGAATAGAAGGAGCAGAAAATTCCCTTGCCAGCATCTGGAGAACAATCTGATTGGGCAGGCGGGCGTCCACACAAACCAGGATATCTCCATGTTCCACCAGGACCAGATCGTAAATCGTTTGCCGGTCGGGAACAGGAACCTTCTTCAGACCTACCATGGCTCCAGGCAAGAGCAGTTCCTCCATACGCCCGGAGTTGGGTACAAACACTTTGGTTTTTTCCCCTTTCACCTCTACTAGAGCGGCAAAGCGGTTCAGCCGGACCAGAAAAATACCCTTCACGATGGGGCCTATAGCTACTTCAATTTTCCCTTTTCCTTTCACCGCACCCCCTCCAAAACAAAATTAATCCACGCACCATTAGGAGTCGCTTACCACCGCAATCAGCATCACTTCCGCCGTGCCGCCGGCAGCACACTCCGGGCAGGTCAAGTACCAGTAGAGGATGTCTCGCACCACTTTCCCCTCCCGCTCCAGTTCGGCCGCCCATTCCCGGGCTACCCTGCTCAGCCGAAACACCCCACCGCGGTAAAGCTTACCCACTAACTTTCCTTCCCGCAAAAAGAGGAGTCGCGAGCTGTCACCGTCCTGCTTTTCGGCAGCAATAAGCAACTGTCCCCCTATCCAGCCGGTGCGGTAAAGGATCATGAGCGGTCGCTGGGGCTTCAGACCTCGTTCCTCCATCTCCTGAGCAATCTCTTCTGCTTTTTTAAAAATAGGCCGGTGACCGGCAAAAAAGGGCGCAGAAGAAACGTAAAAAGGAATATCCTGCCACTCTAATTCCACCTTTTCTTCTCCCGTCCAGGGATAACAGCGGCAGTTATTTCTTGCCCCGCTCATTTTCCATCCTCCCGGTAAATTTTCTCCCTTCAAGTAGCAGGCCAGAAAGCAAATAAACGGATCATGTAATCGGTAATGGCGGTCAAATCTACCTGGCCCACTTTGGTCAAAAGCCCCAAACCATAGGCTATAAACAGCAGGGCCAGAAACAGGGCCATCTCTTTCTTCTTTTTCTGCCGGATCAATCTGGGAAGCTCAAAAGTTAGGATGGCCGCCGCCACCACCGTAAGGGCCAGAAAGGCTTTCACCTTTTACCCCCTCCTGGTAGGCCGTGCTGCTGTCTTTTGAGAATATCCTACCCGTCATCTGGGCAGCTAATCCTCACTTTTCCCACAAAGAAAAAAACTGGACCAGAAGAAGGGAAAAAGGCGCCAAGAAAGGCAAAGTTGACGGGAAGTTTTTGCCGGAAAATAACCCCCCGCTAAAAATAAAAGGGCTCAGCTCTTTCCAGCCGGTTAATCTCTTCCAGACGCCGGAAGAGAAGGTGCTACCTCCGTCAGAGAAATTAACATGGGAGTGGCCCGGGTGAAGGACACCATTCTCCACCTGGAAAGGATTGCTGCCGATCTGGTAGACACCCTCCGTTCCTTTCACCTCTCCTAAGAGCGAAATCCAACCAGGTAAGCCACCGTCCCAGCAACAAAAGCTGTCCCGGCAATCGCCCCCGCACTAAGGACAAAAGAGGACGCTGATATCGAGCCCGATGTAAACTTCCCTAAGAGAAACCCTTGTCCTCCCACCGTTACCGCTAAAGCTGCTACTAACCCGGCCAGTCCTCCCCCTAGAGCTTCCTTGAAAGCCCAACGCAAAAGCAAGGGAAAAACTCTTTCTCTCCTCTCTTCTCTTAACTTTGTATTTTGCAAGCATGTCACCGCCAGATGGAGCCCTCCCATGACGAAAAAAAGGGTCGCTGCTGCCCCCGCCGTCCACTTCCCCAAGCGGAGGCAACTCTCATAGGTTTTCAAGGCCTTTTGATAACAAGTGGTGGCATATCCCTTTGTCTGGAGGAGCGCTGCCACCGCTTCCACTCGCTCCGGGCGGTCGACTTTAATTTCCACCACCGGCAACTTTGTCTTAGCCACGTACTCAGTCGGCGTCATGCCCACGGCTGCAGCAGCCATCTTCAGCCCTTCCGTTGCTGGCACAAAAACGGTGTTGAGCAGCAGCTTCCGGCAAGCAGCGGAATAGACGCCGCTAATCCTCACCCGGTATCCTTTTCCTCGGCTGGTTATCAACCCTTTCTCAATGGTATATATTTTAAGGTCAAACTCCCGGCCTAAAAATTCCTCTCCCCTGGTACTGCCTACATCTAACTCAACAATTTCCGGAAAAAGGACCGGCACCGCTCCAGGGGGGCCGGATTTCTTCTCGGCCAAAAGTGGAGGCCAGGCAGCGGCCGGCAGTGGCCGCACCACCACCCCTGCCACCCTCCTGCCGTCAGTAAAAATTACGCCGGGCAAGTTTATCTCCCAGTATGCAGCCACTACCCCAGGTAGCTGGTGGAACTCTTCTACCTCCCCGTAGCCAATCCCTTTCCCGTCTCCCCGCCAAACCCGGACGATATCTTGGGGGTAAGCCTGTGCCATCTCTTTCTGCAAGAGCCAATAGGCCACTTTTGGACCAGCGAGAGCGAGAACAAGAAAAAATACCCCACCGGCAATAAACAAAAAAGCCCGCTTCTCCCTTACCCACTTTTTCCCGCGGGAAAAAAATCCTCCCACCCTTTCTTCAACCCCCTAAAACTCTTCCGCCAGCAGTTTTCTACCGTAAGCAATGGCTTCTAACACCGCTTCCGGCGCAGGACCCCCAGGTACCCGGCGGGCCCGAACACATTCTGTGACCGCCAAGTGGCGGTAAACGTCGCTGTCAATCTCGGGGGCAAAGCGACGAAACTCCTCTAAGGTAAGCTCCTCTAAACTTACCCCTTTCTCCAAACAGTAAAGAACCGCTTGACCCACGATTTCATGGGCACGCCGGAAAGGCACTCCCCGCCGCACTAAGTAATCGGCTAAGTCGGTGGCATTGGTAAAGCCACCCCGAGCCGCTTGGGCCATAATTTCTTCCTTCACCCGCATGGTGGCCAGCATGGGAGTAAAGACGGTGAGGCAGGCCTTGACGGTGTCCACGGCATCAAAGAGGCGCTCCTTATCCTCCTGCATGTCTTTGTTGTAAGCCAGAGGCAGCCCCTTCATCACCGTAAGCAGCGCCATCAGGTCCCCGTAAACCCGCCCCGTTTTCCCCCGGATGAGCTCGGCCACGTCCGGGTTTTTTTTCTGAGGCATAATACTGCTGCCCGTACTGTAGGCATCGTCCATCTCCACAAACCCGAACTCCGCCGACGACCAGAGGATGAGCTCCTCGCAGAAACGGCTGAGGTGCATCATGATCAAACTGGCTGCCGCACAGAACTCGATGGCAAAATCGCGGTCGCTGACGGCATCCATGCTGTTCATGGAGATGGCAGCAAACCCCAATTCCCGCGCCACCATTTCCCGGTCCAAGGGAAAAGTAGTCCCCGCGAGAGCCCCGGACCCTAAAGGCATTACATCGGTGCGGCGGTAGCAGTCCTTAAGCCGCTCCACATCCCGCTGAAACATGAAGAAGTAGGCCAGAAGATGATGGGCCAGGGTGACCGGTTGGGCCCGCTGCAGGTGGGTGTAACCGGGCATTATCGTCTCCCGGTGTTTTTCCGCCAAATCAAGGAGCAAAGCCTGCAGTTTCCGCAACAGCCCCACTATTTCCTTTATTTCCTCTTTCAGGTACAGGCGGGTATCCAGAGCCACCTGGTCGTTGCGGCTGCGGGCCGTGTGCAGCTTTCGCCCTAAGTCCCCTAATCTCTGGATCAAAAGGGTTTCTATATTCATGTGAATATCCTCAGCCGCCGGACTGAACTCCACGCGGCCGGCTTCGATGTCCTGAAGGATTTCCTCCAAAGCAGCGATGATTTGCTCCGCCTCTTCCGGAGTCAGAACTCCCACCTTTCCCAGCATGCGGGCATGGGCCTGGCTGCCCCGGATGTCCTGGCGGTAGAGCCGGGCATCAAAAGAGATGGAAGAATGAAAATCTTCCACTAACCTGTCCGTCTCCTTGGTAAACCTCCCGCCCCAAAGTTTCAAAATCATCCCTCCTAATGCGTCACGCTGGTCAAGTAGTAAAGAGTAACTAGGACCACCAGTCCTTCCACCGTCATAACCGCAAGCCCCAGCCGCCGGGTCCGGGTTATCTGGACCTCCCGTTCCCGCTCAAGAAAAAAGCGGTATTTTTCATCGCCGCTACGGCGGGCTTCTTCATAATAAGGCCGGAACCGTTTATCCACTGAACGCTGTGGATAACGATAAAGGCGGTAGCCCCAAAATACACCGGTAATGGCGAGGATTAAAATTAAATACAAAGCCATGAGCATAAAAACTCCGCCCTCCGCTTATTTGCGCAGACCCACCCTTTTTTCCATCAAAGCCCGGACTTTCAGGGGCAACCCGAAGAGATTGATGAACCCTTCGGCGTCCTTCTGGTTGTAAACCTCGTCCCGGCTGAAGGTGGCTAATTCCGGATCGTAAAGGGAATAAGGCGACTTCACCCCTACGGGCACGCAGTTGCCTTTGTAAAGCTTGACCCTGACGGTACCGGTAACGGTCCGCTGGGTGCTGGCGATAAAAGCGTCTAAGGCCTCCCGGAGGGGCGAATACCAGAGACCGTCATAAACCAGTTCGGCATACTTGCAGGCCACAATTTCTTTAAAGTGCATGGTCATCCGGTCGAGGGTAAGATATTCCAAATGGCGGTGCGCTTCTACCAGAATAGTACCACCCGGAGTTTCGTACACTCCCCGCGACTTCATCCCAACTAAGCGGTTTTCCACTAAATCGGCAATGCCGATACCGTTTTCGCCTCCTAACTTGTTCAGACGGGCGAGGAGCTCCACCGGCGGCAGTTTTTCCCCGTCCACCGCCACCGGAACGCCGGCTTCAAAATCGATCTCCACGTAAACCGGCCGGTCCGGCGCTTCTTCCGGCGGCACTAAGAGCATGTACAGGTCGCGGGGCGGCTCGTTCCAGGGGTCCTCTAAGTCGGCCCCCTCGTGACTCAGATGCCAGAGGTTGCGGTCCATGCTGTAGGGACGGTCTTTCCCCACCGGCACGGGAATCCCCCGCGCCCGGGCATAGTCAATGGCGTCTTCCCGGGAACGGATCTCCCACTCCCGCCAGGGGGCAATAATCTTCAGGTCGGGATTCAAAGCCTTTACCGTCAGCTCAAACCGCACCTGGTCGTTGCCTTTGCCCGTTGCCCCGTGGGCCACCGCTTCCGCACCCTCTTTTTCCGCCACTTCTACCAATTTTTTGGCAATGAGGGGCCGGGCGATGGAAGTCCCTAAGAGATACTTCCCCTCGTAAACAGCCCCGGATCTGATAAGAGGGAAGAGAAAATCACGGACGAACTCCTCTTTCACATCCTCTATGTACACCTTGCTGGCGCCAGAGCGCAAGGCCTTCTCTTCCAGGGGTTCCAGTTCCTCCCCCTGCCCTACATCGGCCACCATAGCAATGACTTCATAGCCGTAGTTTTCCTTCAACCAGGGAATGATAATGGACGTATCCAGCCCTCCAGAATAAGCCAAAACCACCTTTTTGCTCAATTTGTCTTCCTCCTATCCTTGGTTAATTTTATCTTTAAGCCTCCTGTCCCGCCAGGAGTAAGGTCAGGACGGCTTTCTGCGCGTGGAGACGGTTTTCCGCCTGGGCAAAGACAACCGATCTGGGACCATCGATTACCTCCGCCGTTACCTCTTCACCCCGGTGGGCCGGCAGGCAGTGGAGGAAAATGTAGTCCTCCCGTGCCAGGCTCACCAGGCGGCCGTTAACCTGGTAAGGAGCAAATACCTTCAGCCGCTCTTCCCGCTCCGCCTCCTGCCCCATGGAAGCCCAGACATCAGTGTAAACCACGTCAGCCTCGCGCACCGCTTCTTCCGGATCAGAAGTGATAACCACTTCACCCCCGCTGACGGCAGCATCCCGGCGGGCTATTTCCGCAAGCTCCTCATTGGGCCGGTAACCCTCGGGAGTAGCTAAGTACACCCGCATCCCCATTTTGGCGCCAGCGTTCATGAGAGAGTGGGCCACGTTGTTGCCGTCCCCCACATAGGCAACTTTGAGGCCGGCCAGGCGTTTTTTGTACTCGTAGATGGTCAGCAGGTCGGCCAGAGCCTGGCAAGGATGAACTAAGTCGGTAAGACCGTTGATTACCGGTACCCGCGAATACGCTGCCAGTTCCTCTACCTCTGCCTGGGAGTAAGTGCGGATCATGATCCCGTCTACCATTTTATCAAGAACCCGGGCCGTATCGGCAATAGTTTCTCCGCGGCCCAACTGCAAATCCTGGGCGCTCAAAAACATGGGGTAGCCCCCTAATTGATGCATTCCCACCTCAAAAGAAACCCGCGTGCGGGTAGACGGCTTGGTAAAAATCATGGCCAGGACCTTTCCCGTTAGGTAGCGGTGGGGAATTCCTCGCTGCTGCTTTTCCTTTAAGTCCAGAGCTACCTCCAAGATGGTCTCAATTTCCTCCCGTTTGAGAGGATAAATGGCCAGCAGGTCCCGCCCCCGCATATCCACTTTGGCCATGCTCACACCCTCCTTCTTTACTCTTCTGCCGCCAAAGCCCGGTCAAGAATGGCCACCGCTTCGTCTACCAGACTTTTTTCAATGTTCAACGGCGGCAAAAAGCGCAGTACCTTTTCTTTGGTGCAGTTTATTAAAAGCCCTTCTTCCTGGCAGCGAGCCACTACCCCAGCACCGGGCCGGTCCAGCTCCATCCCTAACAAAAGACCTAATCCCCGCACCTCTTTGACAAAGGGGTATTTGGCCGCCAGCTCTGCTAACTTTTCCCGGAAGTAGGCCCCTGTAACCGCTGCCTTTTCCGCCAGGCCCCCGACAATAGCCCGCACGGCCGCTACCGCCACCGCACAGGCCAGGGGATTGCCACCGAAGGTGGAAGAATGGTCGCCAGGGCGGAAGGCCGCCGCCACTTCTTCTCGGGCCAGGGTAGCTCCAATGGGGAAACCGCCGCCTAAAGCCTTGGCCAGGGTGAGAATGTCCGGCACCACCCCGTAGTGCTCGTAGGCGAACAGCTTCCCGGTCCGGCCCATGCCGCACTGGACTTCGTCAAAGATGAGGAGAAGCCCCTTTTCCCGGCAGAAAGCCGCCACTTCTCGCAGGTAGCCGGGGTCGGCCACATTTACGCCTCCTTCTCCCTGGACCGGTTCCAGCATTACGGCACAGGTGGCCGGCGTCACCGCCTCTTTTAAGGCCTTGAAATCGTTAAAAGGCACGTACTTAAAACCGGGCGGCAGCGGTTCAAACCCCCGGTGGAAGCGGGGCTGGGCCGTGGCCGCCACCGTGGCCAAGGTGCGGCCGTGGAAAGAATCGGTCATGGTGATAATCTCGTACTTCTCCGGCCCATACTTCTCCTTGGCATATTTGCGGGCTAGTTTTATGGCCGCTTCGTTGGCCTCGGCACCGCTGTTGCAGAAAAAGGCCTTATCAAGGGCGGAATTTTCCACCAAAAGCCGCGCTAACTCGATTTGGGGCTCGATCCAGTATAAATTGGAAACATGGATAAGTCGGCGGGCCTGTTCCAGCATGGCCTCCACCAGGAAAGGCGGGCAGTGTCCGAAGGCGTTTACTGCCAGGCCACCGACAAAATCCAAATATTTTTTCCCGTCCGCATCCCAGACGTAGGGTCCTTCCCCCCGCACCAAACATAGAGGCAGGCGACCCACGTTGTTCATCAAGTATTTCTGCCCCTGTTCAATCAACTCTTTTTGCCTGGACAACCTTTTCCCTCCCCGTTCCTTATTCCACTACCATAGTACCGATACCGGCGTCGGTAAAGAGCTCCAGCAGCAGGGAGTGAGGCAGGCGCCCATCGATAATGTGGGTAGTTGCCACTCCTCCCGCTAAAGCCTCCATGCAACACTCCACTTTGGGAATCATCCCGCCGTCGATGCGCCCTTCTTTAATCATGTGGCGCGCTTCCTCCACTTTCAGCACGGAAATGAGGGTGGAGGGGTCAGCAGGGTCGGCTAAAATCCCGGGGACATCGGTGAGGAGAATGAGCTTATCCGCCTTTAGGGCCGCCGCTATCTCGCCGGCCACGGTATCGGCGTTGATGTTGTAACTCTCCCCTTCTTCCCCTACCCCTACCGGGGCCACAACCGGGATGTAGTCCTGGTGGATGAGGCTCTCGAGAATGGCCGGATTAACCTCCTCCACTTCGCCCACGTAGCCGATGTCGTGGAAAACTTCTTCCCCTTGCTCGTTGTAGGTGCGGCCCAACTTCTTGCGCGCCTTGATGAGACCGGCGTCTTTCCCCGAAAGCCCCACCGCCCGGCCGCCGATGTGGTTGATCTGGGCCACTATTTCCTTGTTGATCTTGCCCACCAGCACCATTTCCACAATTTCCATGGTTTCGGCGTCGGTGATGCGCAGGCCTCCTACAAACTCCGACTTTTTCCCCACCCGTTTTAACATGGCGGTAATCTCCGGCCCGCCGCCGTGAACCACCACTGGGTTAATTCCCACTAACTTCATCAGCACCAGGTCCTGCATCACCGCTCTTTTTAGCTCAGAGGAAATCATGGCATTGCCGCCGTATTTGACCACCACCGTGCGGCCGTGAAACTTGCGTATGTATGGCAGGGCCTCGATGAGAATATGGGCCCTGTCCAGTGCCTGCTCCATACCCATCTCTCCCCCGTTTTAGAATACCTCTAAAATCTTCCGTCCCGTCAGTAAAGCCTGGAAGTTGAGTTGAAAAGCCAGGGAAATCTCCGTGTGGGCGGCAAAACCACAGCGGGGGCAAGGATTGGTATCGTCGGTTCGGTTGAGGAGATAACAGCCGTGGTTGAAGGTCCCGTCGGGCTCCACGTTGGCAATCATCCAGCTTTCACAGCGCCAGCGGTTGTCCTTCAACGCTTCCAGAGCAGCGTAAGAATCGGCCAGAGGATAACCCTGCCGTTTAAGCTCAATTAACCGGTCCAAAACCCAACGCCGCTCCTCCCAGGGGAGAAACAAATCTTCACTCTCCGGGTAGGGATAGAAAAACTGAATGGTTATCCCCGCCACGTAGTCTGCTAAAAACTTCACCAAATCCGGAATCTCCTGCCAGTTGCCGCGACTGATGGTGATATTGGCAAAAATCCTCTTCTCCCCCCGGTAGCGTTCGATATTGGCCAGCACCGGCTCTAACGGAGTTCCCCGCAAAACCGCATTGGTAGGGGAAAAGCCGTCGATGCTCACCCAGATAAGGTTCGGGTTTACTCCATTTAAATCGACAGTGCCGTTGGTCGTCACCCCCACCGTCCAGAAATAACGGCGAGCCAGGTCCACCACCTGCCGCAGCGTGTATTCTCCGTCCCGCCAGAGGAAAGGCTCGCCCCCTTCAAAAATGACAATCCTAATACCTCTCTCCCTTAAGCGGGGAAAAAGTTCCTCCAGTTGCTTCCAGGTAAGGGAAGGACCGGGACGCCGCCAGTAAGGACACTGGCGGCAGCGGAGATTGCAGCGGTGGGTGAGTTTCACCCCGCAGAGAATGGGGTCTTTTTTGCCCCGCCGGGCCCGCAGGTAGTAACGGAGCAGGTAAAAAGCCCTGTCCCAGCGGATTCCCCCAAGCCTCTCCTCTGTCTTTGCCGCTACCACGATATCAGCCTCCAGCCGGCTACGTGCGGTAGTCGGCGTTGATGCGGACGTAATCGTAAGTTAAGTCACATCCCCAGCCCACGGCTTCCTCTTTACCCTCATTTAAGTCCACCGTAATTTTTACTTCGTCTCCGGTCAATACGGTCCGGGCCTCTTCCTCCGAAAAAGGCAACCCCTGCCCTCCCCGGGCCACCGGGATGTCGCCCAGGTAGACATCCACCCTGGCCGGGTTGAATTCCGCTCCCGAATAACCCAAAGCACACACAATTCGCCCCCAGTTGGCATCAGCGCCAAAGAGGGCCGTTTTAACCAGATTAGAATTGATAATGGCCCGCACCGCCTTGCGCGCACTCTCCCGCTCCCTAGCTCCCCTAACTCGCACTTCCATGAGGCGGGTTGCCCCTTCGCCGTCGCGGACTATGGCCTTGGCCATGGCCAGACAAACCTGGTAGAGGGCCTCCCAGAAAAGGCGGTAATCTTCGTTTTTCTCCTTAATTTCCGGATTGCCCGCCAGGCCGCTGGCCATAACCAGCACCATGTCGTTGGTACTGGTATCCCCGTCTACCGAAATCATATTGAAAGTGTCGGCCACACATTCCCGCAGGGCCTCCTGCAGCAACTCACTGCTGATGGCGGCATCGGTGGTAAGAAAGCAGAGCATGGTGGCCATGTTGGGACAGATCATCCCCGCCCCCTTGGCCATGGCCCCTAAGCGCACTTCCCGCCCCCCTATTTCCAGGGAGAGAGCCGTTTCCTTTGGATAAGTATCGGTGGTCATAATGGCCAGGGCCGCGTCACCGCCACCCTCCGCGGAAAGGCTGCGGGCAGCCTCTATAATCCCCCTCTCCACCCGCTCCATAGGAAGGGGCACCCCGATCACCCCGGTGGAGGCAACTGCCACTTCTTTGCTTTCTACTTTAAGCTCCCGAGCCGCCACAGCCGCCATTCGCCTGGCAGCTACTATGCCCGCCTCACCGGTGCAGGCGTTGGCGTTACCGCTGTTGATCACCACCGCCCGCAGCAACCCATCTGCCAAATGTTCCGCCGTTACTACAAGGGGTGCCGCCCGGAAACGGTTGGTGGTGTAAACGGCCGCCGCCCGGCAGGGGACAGGAGAAAAAATTAACGCCACGTCTTTTTTCCCTTTGCTGCCGGGCTTTATTCCCGCTTCCACACCGGCTGCCAGAAAGTCGCGGGGAAAGGTAACCCCCTCCGGTCTTCTCGCCAATCTCTTCATTTCTTTCTCCCCTCATCTTCTTAATTACGGATAAAGCCCTAATTGCTCCAGACCCGTCGTTTCAGGCAGCCCAAACATAATGTTCATGTTCTGCACCGCCTGGCCAGAAGCCCCTTTCACTAAATTGTCCAGAGCAGAAGTAATTACAAGACGCCCCGTCCGTTTGTCCACCGCTACGCCGATAAAGCAGAAGTTGGAGCCCAGGGCGAATTTGGTCTGGGGGTAAACTCCCTCGGGCAAGACATGGACAAAAGGCTCCTTTCGGTAAAATTCCCGGTACAGGTCAATAATTCCTGCCGCCGGCAAATTTTTTTCCAGTCGGGCGTAAATGGTGCTGAGAATCCCGCGGGTCATGGGAGTCAGGTGGGGCGTAAAGGTCACCGTCACCGGTGCCCCGTAGAGCTTGCTCAGCTCCTGCTCAATTTCCGGAGTATGGCGGTGACAGCCAATATTGTAGGCTTTAATGCTCTCGTTGCACTCACTGTAGAGAGTGTTGACACTAGCTCCCCGGCCGGCACCGGAAACCCCAGATTTGCTGTCAATGACAATGGTGTTAGGGTCAATGATTTTCTCCCGCAAAGCCGGCGCCAGACCCAAGATGATGCTGGTAACGTAACAGCCCGGATTGGCCACTAACTTAGCCTCGCGAATCCGCTCCCGGTAAAGTTCAGGCAAACCGTAGACGGTGTAAGGTTTGAGTTCTTCCGAGGGGTGCTTTATTCCGTACCACTCTTCATACACCCGGTAGTCGTCAAAACGAAAATCGGCCCCCAAATCCACCATGCGCTTGCCGCCTTTAATTACCTTTTCTGCCACGGGAAAAGAATGGCCGTGAGGAAGGGCGGTAAAAATCACGTCGCTCTCCGCCACTAAATTATCCAGGTCCTCCTGGCTTACGCAAACCCGGTCGCGTGCGGAAACAAGATGGGGGAAAATCTCCCCGTAGGACTGCCCCGCCTGGCTGCGCGAAGCCAGCGCACCAATTTCCACCTGCGGGTGCCGGCTCAAAAGGCGCACCAGCTCCACGCCGGTATAGCCGGTAGCTCCGATAATGGCCGCCTTTATCAACTTCTTCTCTCCTCCCGCCAAAAGAATAAAAGCCCCCTCCAGCTTGCAAGCCGGAGGAAGGGGAAAGGGTACGGGGAAATTATACAATATTCTGTATAAAAATACAACCGTTCAGAGAAAATTTTACTTTATTTTTATGGTGTTATCGGCAAGGCCAGCGTGTTTTATCGCTGCCTTTACTTCAATTTCTACCGGCAGCTCGGCAAAAACTTCTGGCCAGTCTTTCTCCACCTGCCGCCAAACCGCCGGCAGGTGTCGGTGCACCGCCTCCCCGAATCCAAAAACGTCGCTCTTTTTTTCCTGGGCCCGGCGCAAAGCCGCCGCGATCTCATCTTTTACCGCCCGGGCATACTCTTTCTCCAACCCTTTAATGACTCGGATATCGGCGATTTTTGCCCCGGGATTTTGGTTGTCGTTTATATCCCCCTGCACCCGTACCCGAATCTTAATCTTAAGCTCGCCGTTTTTAATCTCCGGCCTTATTCGTGCCAGTGACCCCCTTATTTTCAGAGCCACCGGTCGGGAAAACCCAGGGAGAGAAAGGGTTATTATCCCCCGCTCCGCTTTGCTCTGGGTCCAGAGATAGCCCCGGGTGGTTCGATCGTCCCAGAAATCCACCAGTCTCCCGCGGGCAAAGACCGCTCCCCCGTGCAACCGGACCACTTTGGCGGCCTGGCCGGTGGCAGCCTGAGAAGCCATCTTCTTTATTTCCGGGGGGCGGAAAACGCGGATTACCCCTGTCACCGGTTCCCGGCCGGGGTCAGCCAAGGCAATGAGGAAATCCTTTAAATCCACCACTTCCGTCTTGGACACGTCCTTGCGGTTGAAAATCAGGCTGTTTATCCCTTTAAAAAGGGAACGTTCCAGCTCCGGCTGGGAAGTAACCACGTCTCTGGCTTCCCCTTCCGCCACCACCACCCAGGTACGCAGCCGTATGGTCCGCTCCCGCTGGAGAAAGTCCACCACCTCCGGCACCTTTTCCTCCGCCACCTTCCGCCCCAGGACTACAACTTCCATGTGTGCGAGGTCCACCTTGCGGGGGCTGCGGGTAGAAAGATTGACCACGGCATCGGCTAAGTTGTCGCCGATGGAGGAAGTAACCCAGAAAGCTTGGGTCACCATGGTCCCGGGCCCCACACCACCGCCTCCCACACCACCCCCCATGCCACCGGGACCACCGGTACCGCGAATGATCTGAAAAGTAATCAGGAACTTTTCCTTGCCCGCCACCTTCACCGTATCAATTCCCATGCCGGTAACCATGGCCATGTCTTCGATTTCCCGCCGGCTCCAGCAGCCTTCCATCAGCAGGCTCAGAATGAGCAACAAGGCCAATACCAATTTTTTCATTTTACTGCCCCACCCTTCTCACCGCTGCTACCAGCAAAAGGAACAGCGGAATGGCAAGATGAAAGGTGTAGGCCATTACCGCTAAGGGCTTAATGATAAACTCCTTCAAATCTTGGGAACCCGTAAAAAGAACGTCGGACAAAAGGGCCAACAAAAACCCCACCGGCAGCACCACCGGTTTATAGTCTTCGAGCTGAAAAAGCTGGGCCAAAGCCAGCACCGCTACGTAATAAAAAACTCCCACTTTAATGAGAATCCCGGCCACCCACAAAATCATGACCACCGCTTCAATTCGGTCTAAAAAACGGGCTAAGCTAATATAGCGAATCTGGTTGAGGGTGGGAAAGGTACTGTTGGCGGTGAGTTCCGGACCGAAAATGGCCAGGTTGGAAATAACGTCTACTGTAACCAAAAAACCCAGGATAAGGACAGCCCGCACCACTGCTCTCTTCCCTTCCCGCGGCTCTTTCAAGTAAGGCAGGAGCATCAGCATTACCGCTACCTCCGTTCGCCAGTAGCCCGGCGTGAGGGAGGCCTTCAGCACCGGCAGCCAGCCCTTTTCCAAAACTGGCAGCAGGCGGCCAAAATCCATGTCGTTGACGGAAAGAAGGGTTATGGACGCAAAAACAAAAAGCATTACCGAGACCAGGAGCTGGTTGACGGAAGCCATCACCTCTAAGCCGTTACGCACCATGTAAGCGGATAAGAGCATAATAGTGGCGGTAAAGACCAGTTCCGGGGTTTCCGGCATAAAGGCAGTAGCCAGGAAGCTGGAAAACTCCCGAATAATGGCGGCGTTTATCCAGAGAAAAAAGATAATGTATGCACAAGAAATAACCTTCCCCGCTGCTTTCCCGACAAGCAGGTCCACGTACTGGACCAGGTTCAGGCGGGGAAAACGAATACCTAAATAGTAGCAAACGAGGCCAGCGACAAGGCCAAAAACGGTGGCAAAAAGAAGAATGGCTATCCAGGCATCCTGGCGGGCCACCTGGGCAGTAATGGCGGAGACGAACATCACCGCCGTCGGGAAGACGGTATTGAAGAGCAGCCACTGCAACTGCCACCAATAAAGGCGACCTTTTTCTAACATGTTTTTTCCCTCTTACGTGAAGTTTTTATCCCCTGTCCAGTTCGGAGCTTCCTTTCTCCAGCCGCTGCACATCTTTCCCTGCTATCAGTTTTGGCCGGAAAAACATTAGATACCAGGGGCGGCGCACCATCACGTCAGATAGCTCGCCGGCCACCGCCGGTGCCATGGGAGAAAGGTAAGGAACGCCGAAGGAACGAAGGGATGCGGCGTAAATAAGGATGGTCAGCAATCCCAAGCCTACCCCGTACAGTCCCAACGATGCCGAGAGAGCCATGAGGGGAAAGCGGAGCAAACGCACCACCGTGGCAGCCTCGAAAGAGGGAATGACGAAGTTGGCAATAGCCGTGAGAGCCACCACGATGATCATGGCCGTGGAAACCAAGCCGGCCGCCACTGCCGCCTGCCCGATAACCAGCGCCCCCACTATGCTCACCGCGTGACCCACCGGCCGGGGCAGCCTCACTCCACCCTCCCGCAACACCTCAAAGGTTATTTCCATAAGCAGGGCTTCCACAAAAGCCGGAAAAGGCACCCCTTCCCGCGAACTGATGAGGGACACTACCAGGGAAGTGGGAATCATCTCCTGGTGAAAGGTGGTAATGGCAATGTACAGGGAAGGAAGGAGGATAGAAAAATTCAAAGCCAGTAAGCGGATTAAGCGGAGGGCACTAGCGTAGCAGGCATTATTGTAATAGTCCTCGGACGCCTGCAGCAGGGAAAAGAAGGTGACCGGCATAACGAGAGCAAAAGGGGTACCGTCCACCAGGAGGGCCACCCGCCCTTCCAGAAGGGCAGCCGCCACCCTGTCCGGCCGTTCCGTGCTGAGAACGGTGGGGAAGGGGCAAAAGGGTCGCTCGCAGAAAAACTCCTCGATATAGCCGCTTTCCAACACGCCGTCAATTTTTATTTCCTGCAAGCGCTTTTTTACCTCCGCCACCACATCCGGTTGGGCCACGTTGGCCAGATACGCCACAATCACCTCGGTGCGGGTGAGCTCCCCTAAGATAAAAGACTCCATCTTCAGGTGCTCGCTTTTCACCCGTCTCCGGATCATCATGGTATTGATGCGGATGTTTTCGGTAAAACCATCCCGGGGTCCACGGATAACGGGTTCCGTAGGCGGCTCCTCAATACCCCGCACCTGCTCGCCGCGGGCGTCCACCACGATGGCGGCAGCATTCCCGTCTATCAGAAGACACAGTTCCCCGCTCAAAAAGCGATGCAAAAGTTCCGCCCAGGTGGTAACCAGCTCGGCATCAGTGGAAGAGAGAATGTGATAGTAGATCTCGTCCGCGCTGCGGAACTGCCTTCCTCGTTTTAGACTTTCCTCCATCAAAGGCTTCAGGATAATTTCGTCAATAAGCCCCCGGTTAACCAAGCCGTCGATATAAAAGAGAAAAGCCTTCACAGGTTTATCCCCGGCGATATAAAACTCCCGCTGGACCACATCAGCCATGCTGCCTAACCGCTGATTGAGTCGAACCAGGTTGTCTTCCAGCCGGGAAGATAACTTCTCGCCCGGGGCAGCGGTCTTCTCTTTTCTCCGGCGGGAAAGAAACCGCAACCCTTCTCACCTGCCCGTAAAAATCTCGTCTTTTTTCATATTTTTCCCCGCCCCCAGCGAAAGTTGCATAAAAAAAGCCCCCTCAGAAAGGGGGGATAGGCGAGAACCCTCTATTTCCAAGCAACAAAAAAAGCCCCTAAGACGATGAGCCCCACTCCCAGCCAGCGGGTGAGGGGTACCGCCTCCCGGAAAATGAGGAGGGCGGCGAGCACTCCTAAGACGTAGGCCAGACTTTGGAGAGGGTAAACCACGCTCAACTTACCCCGGCTGAGGATGTAAAACCAGAGGACCGTGGCCAGGACATAGACAAAAAGCCCTCCCCAGATGAAGGGAGAAGTCAAAAGGCGGGGAACAGCCTCAAGGGTCAGGGGCCCCTTAAGCCGCCCCATCTCCATCTTCCACAACACCTGCCCGAAAACGAGGAGCACCACATTAATCAGTACCAATAGATAGAGCATCACCCTGCCGCCTCCTCCTTTCTTTTTGCCCCCTCTCCCACTTCCGCCCACAGGAGAGCTATTTCCTGGGTCAAACGCACCACCCGTTCCTCTAAGCGCGACACCACTACTGTAAGATGAACGATAAGGCTCAGACAGAAAATTATTCCTAAAAGAAACAAAAGCGAAGGCGGGTAAACCACTCCCAAAAGAGCCGCCAGCCAATCGATAATTTCCACTCGCAGGGAAACAACAATCAAGATCAGGCCAAAAAAAATCCACAGAATAGCGTACTGCTCTTTCAAACGCCCTCTCCGGACAAAATTTAGGACCATCAGGAGAAAGATAAAACTGAAAAGGGCGGCGAGAAAGTAAATATCCGCTCTCATTACCCGGTTTCCCCCTTCAGACGGTAGGCATCAAATTTTTTCAACACGTTCATGAGCAAGGCCAGGCTGACCTTGGCCATATAATACAAGGAGCGGAGGGGGGTAATGGAAGAACGGCCGGCCTGGCGGCTCTTCATTTCTACCGGTACCTCAAGAATCCGAAAGCCTAATTTGTCGAGAATAATAAGCACTTCTGGCTCAGGGTAGTCGGTGGGGTAATAGTGGGCAAAGAGGCAGATGATTTCTCTGTTTACCGCCCGGAAGCCGGAAGTGGTGTCCTTTATCCACTGACCGGACAAGAGCCGCAGCAGGAAGGAGAGGAACCAGATGCCCACTCGTCTTCCCACCGGCGACCGGTAACCCGTTGGAGCGACAAACCGAGAACCTACAATCATATCCCCCTCCCCTGCCAAGAGCGGCGCCATAATTTTGGGGAGTTCTGCCGGTTCGTGTTGCCCATCGGCATCCATCTGAATGGCAATGTCGTAACCGTGGCGGTACGCATATAGATAACCGGTTTGCATAGCGCCACCAATGCCAAGATTAAAGGGCAGGTCGATGACCTGAGCTCCAGCTGCTCTGGCCACTGCCGCCGTGTTATCCCGGGAACCATCGTTGATGACCACCACATCGTACTCAGGGCAAAAACGGCGCAGGCCGGCAATAACTTTACCAACACTCTTTTCCTCATTGTATGCCGGAATTATTACCAGCACCCTGGGCTTCGTCATTGTTTTCCTCCTGTTTTTGGCAATTCATTTCTTTTTCCAAACAAAATTTATCAGAAAAATCCCTTTTCGTCAAAACAATTTAATCTGTTCCCCCTCTGCCGTTTTTTCTTCTTTCTGCCGGGAGGAAGGATATCCTACCATGGCCAGAAATTCCTCTTCAGTAAGCAGCGTTATCCCTAAGGCCAGAGCCTTATCGTACTTGCTACCCGGGTTTTCCCCTACCACTACGTAATCCGTATTTTTGCTCACACTGTTCGTCACCTTGCCCCCCAGCTTCTCGATCAGCTCCCCGGCCTCCCGCCGGGTCAAGGAACTTAAGGTACCGGTGAGAACAAAGGTCTTCCCGGCCAGAGGCTGGTCGCCCGCCGCGGTTTCCTCTTCCGTCATGCGGACACCAGCCTGGCGCAACCGTTCAATTAACCGCCGGTTCTCCTCCCGGGCAAAGAAAGCCACAATGCTGGCCGCCATCTTCGGCCCCACTTCTGGAATGGCCATCAGTTCTTCTTCCGAGGCTGTCATCAGCCTGTCCATGGAGCGGAAAGCAGTCGCCAGCACTTTTCCGGCCTTGGCCCCTACATGGCGAATACCGAGGGCAAAAATGAGCTGTCCTAAGGAAGCATTTTTACTCCGCTCAATAGCCTGCAGGAGATTCCGAGCTGACTTGGGGCCCATCCGCTCCAGGCGCACCAGATCTTCGTAACGCAGGTAATAAAGGTCGGCGGCATCTTTCACCAGGCCGGCCCGCATGAGCTGGACCACCAGTTTGGGCCCCAACCCTTCGATATTCATGGCGTCCCGGGAAACAAAATGGATGATCTTCTCCTGAAGCTGGGCCGGACAGGAGGAGTTGATACAGCGCCAGGCCACCTCCCCTTCCATCCGCACCACTTCCGAACCACAGGCGGGACAGCGGGAAGGCATGTGGAACTCCTTTTCAGCGCCAGTTCGTTTTTCCTTTACTACTTCCACTACTTCCGGGATAACATCGCCGGCTTTGTGGATTATCACCGTGTCTCCGATGCGGATATCCTTCTGGCGAATGATATCCTCGTTGTGCAACGTGGCCCGGCTGACGGTAGACCCGGCCACCCGCACCGGAGTGAGAACGGCGGTGGGGGTGAGAACTCCAGTCCGCCCTACACTGATCACGATGTCTTCCACTCTGGTCAGAGCCTGTTCCGGCGGAAACTTATAGGCAATAGCCCAGCGCGGGCTTTTGGCCGTGCTACCCATGGCCCGCTGCAGAGAGAGGGAATTAACCTTTACCACCATCCCGTCAATCTCATAGGGCAGCTGGTGGCGCTTCTCCTGCCACCCGTTCACGTAATCCAGCACCTCGTCAATAGTAGCAGCTAAATAAATATGGGGGTTAACCGGTAGACCCAACTCCCGGAGCAGATGCAGTCCTTCCCAGTGGGTGGCAACATCCCGTCCTTCAATAAGGCCAATGGCATAAACGAAAATGTGCAGCTCCCGCTTAGCCGTCACCCGCGGATCAAGCTGCCGTACTGATCCGGCAGCAGCGTTGCGGGGATTGGCAAAGGGCGGCTCGCCTGCCTCCTCCCGCTCGGCGTTCAAGCGGGCAAACTCCTTTTTCGGCATGTACACCTCGCCACGAACGTCGAGGAAAGGAACGGGCTGCCGTAGGCGCAGGGGCAAACTGCGAATTGTTCGCAAGTTGGCCGTTATGTCCTCGCCCACCTCACCGTCTCCCCGGGTCGCTCCTCGAACAAAACGGCCATTTTCGTAGATCAAGGATACGGCCAGGCCATCGATCTTGGGCTCCACCACGTACTCCACCTTTTCTCCTCCGGCCAGTTGCCGCACCCGCCGGTCAAAGTCGCGCAAATCCGCTTCGTTGAAAGCGTTGTTCAAACTCAGCATGGGAACCCGGTGAGTTACAGTGGCAAACCCTTCCGCCGGCTTGCCGCCTACCCTCTGGGTGGGAGAATCGGGAGTTATGAATTCCGGATACATGGCCTCGAGCCGGGCCAGTTCCTGCATGAGCAAATCGTACTGGGCATCGGTAATCTCCGGCCGATCCAGCACATAGTAAAGATAGTCGTGATGTTCGATCTCCCGGCGCAGTTCCTCTATCCGTTTGCGAGCTTCCTCCCGGTTCATCTCTTTCCCCCCTTTGCTAAATCAGGCGGGCAATGGCCCCGACAAAATAAGCAGCGGGCAGGAAAAAAAGCTGGGCTAAAAGGGTACCGATGAGCCTGGTGACGGCCATGAGCATCGTCACGGCTTTAACATCCGCTTCTGTTCTCTCCCCCCGCAGCGCCTGGTCGGTCACCGCCGCGGCCTGCGGGTCAACGAGGGTGGCCAGCATGACCGTAGCCAGACCGTTAACAGTAGAAGCCAGCGTCCCCGTCGTTCGGGCCAGAGAAGGATAAATTACCCCTGCATAGAGGGAAGAAAGCACGCCGGTGGTGTAGATACCGTTGATAATGGCGTTGAGGACGAAAAAGCGGGCCGGCACTACCAACCGGCAGTTGCGTTTGAAAGTAGCCACGGTGGGCACGCTGATGTTCTGGATAATCTTCCACACCGTGGGCGGATGGACCAGACGAACGAGCAAATGGGGAACGGAGCGGTTCTTTTCAAAATAAATAATCCCTTTCGTAAAAAGGCGGGCAAAGGTAGGAATAACCAGCACCCCTAAAGCCGTTCCCGCCGTCGCCCCTAACATGATAATGCGGATATCGTGGGCCACCCGCTGCAACGTCTCATGGTACAAAGTAAGGCGGACCAGCTCCGCTTGGGGATAACGGCTCAAAGCCATGCTGGAAGCGTCCAGCATACGCCCTAAGAAGGGAGCCTGAATGGTGTTGGCCATGCTGGCTACGAGAAAGACCACGTTCCAGAGGGAATAGGCCATGGCCAGGCTTCTGGCCCTCACGCCGGCTACCCGCACCGAAGAACCCAACGTGGCGACAAAATGGACGATGGCAGTGAAAAAGATTACCACCAGGAGGCGGTAGTCCATTTTATCCCTCCCCTCCAGCCAAACGCAAGGGAGCTAAACTTGCGAGAAGCTTTTTTATCCCCTGGTTGGGAAAAGCCACTGTAAGAATAATATCCCCTTTTTCTTCCTGGACCCCCACTATCACTCCCAGTCCCCATTTGGCATGTTCTACCTTCTGGCCGGGCTGCCACTGAACTGTTCCCCTTTCAGCAGCAGTCTGCATCTTTTCCCTTTTTTCTAGTTTTTCCCCTGCCACCACACCCGTCCCAGGCCGGTTCAGCCAGCAGATCAGGTGGTCAGGGATTTCCTCGAGAAAACGGGAAGGAGGATTGGCCATGGCCCGACCGTAAAGAAGCCGGTTGGCCGCCAAGGTGAGATAAAGTCTCTCCTTGGCCCGGGTGATACCCACATAACAGAGGCGTCTTTCTTCCTCCATCTCTTCCTGGGAAAAGAAGGCCCGGGAGGTGGGAAAAAGATTTTCTTCCATGCCGGCCATAAAAACCACGGGAAACTCCAACCCTTTGGCGCTGTGAAAGGTCATGAGGGTAACCGCATCCGGTCCCCCCTCCTCCAGGGTGTCCACATCACTCATCAGGGACACGGCAGCCATAAAGGCGGCTAAATCAGCTCTCTCCTCGCTCTGGCTCTCAAAGCCCCGCACTACCGAGAGAAATTCCTGCAGGTTTTCCCGCCGGCTGCGTCCTTCCGCCGTTCCGTCATCATATTCGGCCAACAAACCGCTCTCCTCCAAAACGGTATTTACCAAGAGACTAATGGACATTGTCTTAGCGTAGCCGGCAAAACGCTGCAAAAGCTCACCCAACCCTCTCACTTCCTGGAGAGCTTTCCCTTTCACCCCGGCCCTTTCGGCCGCAGTAAGGGCATCAGTAAAGGGCATGTCCTGCCGGCGGGCAAACTCCACCAGCCTGTCCACGGTGGCCGTTCCCACTCCTTTCCGCATCAGCAGCAGGCGGCGGAAACTCAGCTCATCGCGGGGATTGACCAGCAACCGCAGATAGGCCAGCAGGTCTTTAATTTCTTTCCGTTCGTAGAAGCGCAGAGCCCCAACCAGCCGGTAAGGAATCCCCTGCCGGAGGAAAGTTTCTTCCAGCACCCGCGACTGGGCATTGGTACGGTAGAGAACGGCGAAAGCGCGGAAGGGATATCCTTCTTCCCGCTGCAAGCGCAGGATCTCTTCCGCCACAAAAAAGGCCTCATCCCATTCCGTCGCCGCCCGGTAGGCAACCACCGGGGCGCCAGCATCGTTTTCCGTCCACAGCCGTTTGGGCTTCCGGCGCAAATTGCAGGCCACCACGGCGTTGGCCGCTTCCAGAATGGTGCGGGTAGAGCGGTAGTTCTGCTCTAAGCGGATTATCTTGGCCTCCGGGTAATCCTTTTCAAAATCCAAGATGTTTTGGACATCAGCCCCCCGCCAGCCGTAAATGGACTGATCGTCGTCACCCACCACACAGAGATTGCGGTGGGTAGCGGAAAGCAGACGGATTAGGCGGTATTGGGCGTGGTTGGTATCCTGATACTCGTCGACCATGATGTAGCGGAAAAAGTTACGGTATTTCTCCAGGACCTCGGGGTACCGTTCAAAAAGGTCCACCGTGAGCATCAAGATATCGTCAAAATCCAGAGCATTACCGGCTTTCAGCCTCTCCTGATAAGCGGCAAAAATCTCGGCCGCCTTCTCTTCCCGCCAGTTCCCCGCCTGAGCCGCCAGATCTTCCGGCCCCAGCAGATAGTTTTTAGCCCGGCTAAAGGCGGCCAGCAGGGATTTAGGGGGAAAGTTTTTTTCATCCAGGTTGAGTTCCTTCAAAACCTCCCTGAGCAAACTCTCCTGATCTTGCGGGTCATAAATGTTGAAGTTCTCATCGTAACCGAGAAGAGAGATTTCCCGGCGCAAAATGCGAACACAGGCGGAGTGAAAGGTGCTGACCCACATAGCCGAGGCTTTGAAACCGACCAGGGCTTCCACCCGCTCCTTCATTTCCCGGGCTGCCTTGTTGGTAAAAGTGATGGCTAAAATCCGCTCCGGTGCTACTCCCTTCTCCTGAACTAAGTAAGCCATCCGGCGGGTAAGAACCCTGGTTTTGCCACTTCCCGCCCCGGCGAGAATAAGGAGAGGTCCTTCGGTAGTAACCACCGCTTCTCGCTGAGGTGGATTTAAATCTGCCAGTAAATCCTTCACCAGAACATAGCCTCCTTCTCTTTCCTTAGCCTTTACTTAGCAACAACTCCGCTCGCATAGCCTGCTATCATCATGAAGAGAACCAGCAGGGAAATTAGAGCATATTTTCTGTCTTTCTGCCGCCAGAATAAAATCCCCGTCTCTCCCACCCGCAGAACAGGGCTTAATATCAGCAGCAACAGGCCGGCGGAAAGCAACTTCCTGCCTGCCGCACCCTTCGCAAAAACCACCATCAGCCCTGCCCCGAGGAGAAAAAGAGAGATGCTGGTGACAAAGGTTGTCAGCCTCTCTGCCATATCTGTCAGCCTTATATTCGTCATAATAAACCACTAACTCCCTTCCTCAACATAACCAGCGCCATGTACAAGGCCACGGCAGCAAAAAGCCAGCGCACAAATTTCACCGGCAGGTGGGGCATTAGCTTTGCCCCGCTCCGCGCTCCTGCATATACGCCTATCGCCACCGGCGCCGCCACCAAAGGATCAATCTGCCCCCGCCCCCAGTATACCAAGGCTCCTGCTGCCGCCGTTATTCCGATCATAAAACTGCTGGTGGCCACCGCCCTGCGAAAAGAAAGGCCCATCAACCGGTGCATCACCGGCACTTTAATAATTCCTCCCCCTATCCCCAGCAAAGCCGAAAGGACTCCGGCCAAACCGGAGAAAAAAAGACCGGCAGGCAAATTGTGGTAATGCCCCGGTGAGTAATCTCCCTCTTCCCCTTTTCTATCCTGCTCACGTCTGCTGCGAAAAAGAGAGAAAGCGGTGTAGAAAAGAAACACGGCAAAAAGGAGTTCCAGCAGGTCGCTGACAACCCATCCCGCAAGAAAAGCCCCGCCTACTGCTCCAGCTACCGTGGTTAACTCTAAAGCCATTCCCAGTCGGACATCAGTCAGTCCCTGCCGCAGGTAAGTAACAGAAGCCCCCATCGAGGTGGCAATCACCGCCACCATGCTTGCACTAACTGCTTTGAGCACCGGCACATGGAGGGCCGAGACCAAGAGGGGAACTAAAATTACCCCTCCTCCCAATCCCGTTATCGCTCCAAAAACTCCTGCGGCCAGACCGCAAATACCCTCCAAAACCACAGTCTCCATCGCCAACGTGAAGCCTTTCCCTCTTTCTTTACCACTTTCTGACTAATTCATTATATCACACCATTATCCTGCCGGCTAGAAAAACGGCTGCGTGCTTTCAGTAACGGCCTCCACAAAGCTCACCTGAAGAGCGATTCCATCTTTGTGAAAAAATACAACGGCACCTGCATCGCCTGTCACAAATCCGAACCTGACACCGGTAACATTGCGTTAAGGGCCTGGAAGCGGTGGAAAAAGAAAAGCAGTCTTCTTAAAAACCTTTCCGCGCAGGCTAATCATTTTTAGCCTGCTTTCTTTTTAGCAAAACTTCCCGGGCTTCTGCCACCATGTATAGCGATCCCGTTATACACACCACATCTTCCTTCCCGGCTAAAGAGAGGGCTTTTTCCACCGCCGCACCGATTTCTTCCTCCAGATAAACCTCCGTCAGGTATTTCTTTACCTCCCGGGCCAGCTCCTGCCATTCTCCCGCCCGAGGGCTGTTAGGTCTGGTAATTACTACAGCCGCAGCCAGAGGGGCCAGTTCCGCCACCACCTTTTCCCGCTCTTTATCCCCCAGCATTCCGAGAAGAAGGACAAGACGACGGTCACCGTAATATTCGCTTAGAGCCCGACGCAGGGCCACTGCTCCGTCGTAATTGTGGGCTCCGTCCAGCAAAACTAGGGGCGAGTCGTAGACCTGCTCCAGCCGGCCGGGCCACGCGGCTTTTTTCAGCCCCGTCCGCAAAGCTTCCTCCGGCAAAGCCCATCCCTGCTCCTGCATCAGGCGGGTAACAGCCACCGCCATAGCAGCATTTTTCACCTGGTGCCGGCCGGAAAGAGTTATCTCCAGTCCTTCCTCCCGGCCCCACCAGCCCTGCAGGTCAAAAACTTGGCGTCCCGGTCTACTCTCTCTTATCTCCCAAGTAAAATCCCTGCCCGCAAGGTAAAGGGGAGCCTTCATCTCCCTGGCTTTATCCTCAATTATCCGCCAGGCAGACAAAAACTCCACTCCCGTCACCACCGGTCTTCCCGGCTTGATAATTGCCGCCTTTTCCCGGGCAATGTCTTCCAGAGTATTCCCCAGGTAGTCCATGTGGTCCATGGCCACGTTGGTGATGACGGTAACCAGAGGGCTTTCCACCACATTGGTGGAATCGATGCGGCCACCTAAACCCACTTCTAAAAAAACCGGTCGGGCCCGGTGACGAGCAAAAAAGAGAAAAGCCACCGCGGTAGAAACCTCAAATTCTGTGGGAGCTTCAAAACCATTGGCCACCATTGCCTCTAAATGCGGCCTTAATTCGCCAATTAGCTGCCCCACTTCTGTCGGTTCAATTTCCCGGCCTCTGATTCGGAATCGCTCCGTGTAGGAATGGAGGTGAGGCGAAGTAAAAGTTCCGGCCGGGTAACCGCCCTCCTGCCAAATGGCGGCGAGAAAAGCCGTAGTCGAACCCTTCCCGTTGGTGCCACCGATATGAACGACTTCCAGCTCTTTTTCCGGATTGCCCACCCGGCGCAAAATCTCTCGAATCCGTTCCAAACCTAAATTTATCCCAAATTTGGTAAAATTGCACAAGTAATCCAGCGCCTCGTTGTATTCCATCTTATCCTCTCCTTTATAACCTGGGATTGCTGAGAACATCGATAAAATTCAGGAGCAACCGCAACTGCTCATCATTCAACCGGCAGATGGAACCGAGAATCACCTGAACCCGGGGATCGGTCAAAATTTTTCGCAGTTCCGGATTCAAGGAGGCAACCAGCTCATCCAGCTCTTCCCGATCTAAAATCAAGTAGCATACCGAGACTCCCAGCGCGCGGCTGATTCTTTCCAGCGTTTTAAAAGAGGCACTGACCCGCCCCATCTCAAGCTGCCCGATTAGTCCCGGAGATACGCCCGCCTTCTCCGCCAGTTCTTTCTGGGTCAGGCCCCTCATTTTTCGCGCCCACTTGAGCTTCTGGGCAATGACCTGCTGGAGGCTATCACTCCCTAAACAGTGGGAAAGAGGAATATTCAGCGCCTTGGCCAGTTTGCGCAGGGCTTTGGCCGAAGGCTGTACCTTTCCCCGTTCAATCTCGCTTATGTACGTGGGCGACAGTCCTGTCCTGGCTGCCATTTCGGCCAGGGTAATCCCGTTTTCCTGCCGGAAAATCCTGATTCTGTGCCCGATATCTTCCAAGTTTATCCCTCCTGTCTCCTTAGCTGAGCTAAGGTTTACCTTGGTCAAATTATACCACACCTGTCGTTTCGAAAGTATTTCTTTTCTGTAATACTACGGTTTTTGGAAAAAACATGCTGTCGTTTTTTGTTTGATTTTTTTTAATAAAATTTTTTAATCAATTATGATGAGTGTAGAAAATCGGGAAATGGTAATAAATAAAATTATATGCAAAAGGAAGTGGAGCAAAAAAGAGGAATTTTTTTCAGAAAACCACCTCTCCGTAGAAACCAAACCTGAGGCCTATTATCTCTTGAACACCCGCGATGACAACAAGTACAAAACGCTCGGTCACATCAAAGGTGTAAATCACATCCTTCCCTGCACCGTCCCAGTAAAAAAAGAGGCCCTTTGGAGCCTCTTTTAATTTGCACCAAACAGCCTTCTCTTTCTTTCCAGAAGAGCTTCCCGCTCTGCCAAGTAAATCTTTTCTTTTTCCCGCTCTTTGGCCACCACTTCCGGCGGAGCTTTTTTCAGGAAGCTTTCGTTGTTCAGTTTGCCCTGCACCCGGGCCAGCTCCTTGTCCAGCCGCTTAATTTCCTTCTCCAGTCGTTCCCGTTCCTTCTCTAAGTCAATTACTCCTTTGAGGGGCAGGTAAACTTCAACCCCCTTCACAGCCGCAGCCAACGCCTGCTCAATCTCCGGCCCGCCGCTGTCCTCAACAGTTAACTCGGACAACCAGGCCAGGTGCTCTACCAGCTTCCGCCCCTCGCTGAGCACATCTTTCAGTTCTCCCTCGGCCGTCCGGACCACGGCTTCTACCTTGCGCCCAACGGGAATACCCACTTCACTCCGCAGGTTGCGCACGCTCTTAATTACTTCCATCAGCAATTGCATCTGTTCTTCGGCAGCCGCATCCGTCAATGCCGGATCGGGTTTGGGCCACGGTTGCAGCATAATGGTTTCGCCGCGGTGAGGCAGGTGCTGCCAGATTTCTTCGGTGATGAAGGGCAGGAAAGGATGAAGGAGGCGCAGGGTCCCCTGAAGAACAAACCAGAGCACCTCCAGCGCAAGGCGACGGCTTTCTTCCTCCTGGCTGTTGAGACGGGGTTTCACCGCCTCGATGTACCAGTCGCAGTACTCGTTCCAGACAAATTCGTACAGCAGCCGTACCGCCTCGCCCAGGTCATACCTTTCCATGGCGCGGGTAACCTCTTCCACAGTGGCGTTGTACCGGCTCAGAATCCAACGGTCGGGGACAGTGAGGTTCTCCCGGCGGAATTTGTTGCCGTCGATGATGTCCTCCCCGGGTTGGAAATCTCCTAAGTTCATCAGCACAAAACGGGAAGCGTTCCACAGTTTATTGCAGAAGTTGCGTGCTCCTTCCAGTCTCTCTAAGCGGAAGCGCAAGTCGTTGCCCGGCGTATTGCCAGTGACCAGGGTCATGCGCAGGGTATCGGCCCCATACTTTTCGATAACCTCAATGGGGTCAACCCCGTTGCCTAAGGATTTGCTCATCTTTCTCCCTTCTGCATCCAGCACCAGACCGTGGATGAAAACTTCCCGGAAGGGAACGTCTTTCATAAATTCAAGACCCATGAAAATCATCCGGGCCACCCAGAAGAAAATGATGTCCCGCCCGGTAACCAGGACGCTGGTGGGGTAGAAATGCTCCAGTTCGGGGGTTCGGTCCGGCCACCCCAAGGTCTCAAAGGGCCACAGGGCAGAACTGAACCAGGTATCTAAGACATCCGGATCCTGCTCCAGTTGGGTGCTGCCGCAGGCAGAACACTTCTGGGGCTCCTCTTTCTCACAAATGGTTTCGCCACAATTCTGGCAGTACCAAACAGGGATGCGATGACCCCACCACAGTTGTCGGGAAATGCACCAGTCGCGAATGTTCTCCACCCAATTGAGGTAAATGCGGGTAAAGCGCTCGGGAACAAAGCGAATCCGGCCTTCTTTTACCGCCTGGATGGCCGGCTCGGCCAGGGGTTTCATCCGGACAAACCACTGCTTGGAAACCATAGGCTCAACTACCGTGCCGCAGCGGTAGCAGTGGCCAACCGCGTGGGTGTGATCTTCTACCTTGAGGAGGTATCCGCCGGCTTTGAGGTCTTCGACAATTTTCCGGCGGCATTCGTACCGGTCCAGACCCTGGTACGGTCCGGCTTCTTCATTCATGGTGGCATCTTTGTTCATCACGTTAATCACGGGCAAATTGTGCCGGAGGCCCACTTCGAAGTCGTTGGGGTCGTGGGCCGGCGTTATCTTAACCACTCCAGTCCCGAACTCGCGGTCAACGTATTCATCAGCAATAACAGGAATTTCACGGTTTACGAGGGGAAGAATAACCTTCTTCCCCACCAAATGGTGATAGCGCTCGTCTTCGGGATGCACCGCCACTGCTGTATCGCCCAGCATGGTCTCGGGACGGGTAGTGGCCACCACCACGTAACCGTCGCCGTCAGCCAGGGGATATTTCAGATAGTAAAAGTGACCTTCCTTCTCCTCGTGCTCAACTTCGATATCGGAGATGGTGGTGCTGCACTTGGGACACCAATTGATGATGTAGTCGCCCCGGTAAATCAACCCCCGCCGGTACAGTTCAACAAAAACTTCCTGCACCGCTTTAGAACACCCCGGGTCCATGGTAAAACGCTCCCGCTGCCAGTCGCAGGAGCTGCCGAGACGGCGCAACTGACTGGCAATTCGGGCATGGTAGTGTTCCTTCCATTCCCAGACCCGTTCCAGGAACTTCTCCCGCCCTAAGTCATATTTGCTTAAGCCTTCTTCCGCCAGCTTCTCTTCCACCTTGGCTTGGGTAGCTATGCCGGCGTGGTCCGTTCCCGGCACCCACAGGGTGTTGTATCCCTGCATCCGCCGCCAGCGGATGAGAATGTCTTGGAGAGTGTTATCCATGGCATGTCCCATGTGCAAAGCGCCGGTTACGTTGGGAGGCGGCATAACAATGCAAAAAGGTTCTTTGTCTCTCTCAACCTCTGCGTGGAAAAATCCCTTCTCTTCCCAGAAGCGATACCACTTCGTCTCTACCGTCTCCGGATTGTAGGAGGGGGGCAAACCTTTCTCCGTCAAGTTTTCTACCTCCTCTATTTCCTGTTATTGCCTTTTCCCGACCGAGTTAAAAAAAAAGCCCTTTCGTCACCAAAGGGCGAAAGGACTCTTCCGCGGTACCACCTTTGTTCCGGCAAGGCACAGCAACCCCTACCGGCTCTCTCTGCGCGTAACGGGCGCCACCGTGCCAGCTTACTGTCCTTCAGCTGGCAAGCTCGGGAGCGACCTTCGGACATTAGAGCCTGGGGAACCTTCCAGCCCGCCCCTGCGGGGTTCCCCTCTCTGGAGGCATCCTGCCCTACTCCTCTCCCTCATCGCTTTTTGCCGCGCAATAACTCCTTTTCGTGCTTACACTCTCAATCAAATATTGTATCCAAATATTTTTCCGTGTCAAGAAAAGAAGACCTTCCCTGAAAGACAGAAGGGGCTGACGGCAACCAAAACCCGTCAGCCCGCCTCATTCTTCTCCATTTTTACTCGTGGCCGGCAGCCTGCAGCCGGGCCAGAGCCCGCTTCAGCGCCAACTCAGCCCGTACTAAATCAATATCCGGGGCACGGGAGGCAAGGCGCTGCTCGGCTCTCGCTTTGGCGGCTTTGGCACGTTCCACGTCAATTTCGTCGTCCCTCTCGGCAGTGTTGGCCAAAATCACAATTTTATCGTTCTTAATTTCTAAAAAACCGCCGCTTATGGCTATCTTCCGCTGCTGGCCGTTTTTCGTATACTTGACCACGCCGATTTCCAGACTGGTGATCAGCGGCACGTGGCCAGGTAGAAAACCAAGGGATCCCTCGGTGCCAGGAGCAACAACAAAGTCAACCTTTTCCTTGAAAACCACGCGCTCAGGAGTGACCACCTCAAGCTGCAGGGCCTTTTCCGCCATAATTATTCACTCCCTCTGAGCTCTTTCGCCTTGGCTACTGCCTCGTCAATGGTACCAACCATGTAGAAGGCCTGCTCGGGCAGATCATCGTGCTTACCTTCGACAATCTCCTTGAAGCCGCGGATGGTCTCCTTAAGCGGCACGTATTTGCCCGGCGTTCCCGTAAAGGCCTCGGCAACCGTGAAGGGCTGGGACAGGAAACGCTGAATTTTCCGGGCCCGGGCAACGATGAGTTTGTCCTCGTCGCTCAGTTCGTCCATACCTAGGATGGCAATGATGTCCTGCAGCTCCTTGTAACGCTGCAAAATCTTCTGCACAGAACGGGCAACGTAGTAGTGCTCCTCGCCGACGATGTGCGGGTCGAGAATCCGGGACGTGGAGTCCAGGGGGTCCACCGCGGGGTAGATACCCAGCTCGGCGATCTGACGGGAAAGAACGGTGGTAGCGTCTAAGTGAGCGAAAGTCGTCGCCGGTGCCGGGTCGGTCAGGTCGTCGGCAGGCACGTAAATAGCCTGAACGGAGGTAATGGAACCTCTCGTCGTGGAGGTAATCCGCTCCTGCAGCTGACCCATTTCGGTAGCCAGGGTGGGCTGGTAACCAACCGCCGAAGGCATCCGACCCAGGAGAGCGGAAACCTCAGAACCGGCCTGAGTAAAACGGAAGATGTTATCGATGAAGAGGAGAACGTCCGCCCCTTCTTTCTCCCGGAAATACTCCGCCAGGGTAAGACCGGTCAGACCTACCCGCAGACGGGCACCAGGGGGCTCATTCATCTGCCCGAAGACCATGCCGGTCTTGTCGAGAACGCCCGCCGCTTTCATCTCGTGGTACAGGTCGTTACCTTCGCGGGTACGCTCGCCGACGCCGGCGAAAACGGAGATACCACCGTGCTGCTTAGCAATGTTGTTAATCAGTTCCATGATCAGCACCGTCTTCCCCACACCAGCGCCGCCGAAGAGACCGATCTTACCACCCTTCAGGTAGGGGCAGAGGAGGTCAACTACCTTAATGCCGGTCTCCAGAATTTCAGCTTTGGTAGAGAGGTCCTGCAGTTTGGGGGCAGGACGGTGAATGGGCAGGTAGTCCTCCCCCTCCACGGGACCCATATTGTCAATGGGCTCGCCGAGAACGTTGAGCAGGCGTCCCAGAACCGGGCGGCCTACCGGAATGGTAATGGGCTTACCAGTATCGATGGCTTTCAAGCCTCTGGTCAGACCATCGGTGGAGGACATAGCGATGCAGCGGACCCGGTTGTTACCCAGGTGCTGGGCAACCTCCAGGGTAAGACGAAATTCCCGGTCCATCGGTTTATCCTGATCCTTGCTGTCAATAACGATAGCATTGTAAATGTCCGGCAAATGACCCGGCTCGAACTCTATGTCCACTACAACGCCGATGATCTGCACAACTCGACCTACGTTGCTGGCCATTTTTTTCCCTCCCAGTGATGGATTCTGCCACCATCGACCTGCTCCTACGCGGTTGTTATCATGCAGGTCTGGTGGTTCCTACTTGTCCAGAGCCGCGGCACCGCCTACAATCTCGGAGATTTCCTTGGTGATGGCAGCCTGGCGGGCGCGGTTCAAAGATATGGTCAACTTGTTGATCAGTTCGGCAGCGTTGTCGGTAGCCGAACCCATGGCAGTCATCCGAGCCCCGTGCTCGCTGGCCTTGGATTCGAGCAAGGCGCTGTAAACCATGGTCTCAACATAACGGGGCAGGAGGATGTCGAGGACCTGACCGGGGTCCGGCTCGAAGATGTACTCGGTACTCCACTGCTGCTTCCTCTCTTCCGCCGGCGGCTCTACCGGCAGCAATTTTACCGTCACAGGCCGCTGGCTGATGGCCGATCTAAATTCGGAGTAAACCATGTAAATCTCATCAAACTCTTGCTGAGTATAAGCCTCTATCAAGGTGTGGGCAATTTCACGAGCTTTGCCGAACTGTATGTCCTCACCCAGCCCGACAAACTGGGCCTTGATGTCATAGCCAAGGCGCCGGAAGAAATCCCGACCCTTCCGACCAACAGTTATTAAAGATACATTGTCATAGGCCCTGATCTCATGGAGGGTTTTCCGAATCAGGTTGGCGTTAAACCCGCCGCAGAGTCCACGGTCAGCCGTGATGATCACGTACGCCACCCGCCGGGGCTCCCGCACCTCCAAGAGCGGATGGGTATACTCCGCCCGGGCCGCCGCTACCCGGCTGAGAACCTCCCGCGTCAGCCGGGCATATGGCCGGGCGGCAATGACCCGCTCTTGGGCCCGGCGCAGCTTGGCCGCCGCCACCAGTTTCATTGCTTTGGTTATTTGCTGGGTGTTTTTGATACTTTTAATGCGGCGACGAATATCGCGCATGCTAGCCATTCCTTTTTCACCACCTTCTCAGACAGGTCGCAGCGCCAGGTACGCTGTTTTTAGACGAAGATCTTCTTGAACTCGACAATAGCAGCCTTTAGCCGCTCAATGAGTTCGTCACTCATTACCTGCTTCTCGCGGATCTCAGTGAGGATGTCAGCTTTGCTGGAGCGCATGAACTTGAGAAACTCTTCCTCAAACTTGCGCACACGGGCCACTTCAATGTCATCCAGATAACCGTTAACAGCAGCAAAGATAACGACAATCTGTTCTTCAACCGGCATGGGCTTGTACTGATCCTGCTTGAGGATCTCTACGAGCCGCTCACCGCGGGCCAGACGGGCCTGGGTAACTTTGTCCAAGTCAGAACCAAACTGGGCAAAAGCCTGCAGCTCGCGGAACTGGGCCAGCTCGAGACGCAAGCGACCGGCAACCTGTTTCATTGCTTTAATCTGAGCCGCTCCACCAACCCGGGACACAGAGAGACCTACGTTAATTGCCGGGCGGACACCAGCGTAGAACAGGTCGGACTCTAAGTAGATCTGACCGTCGGTGATAGAGATAACGTTGGTGGGAATATACGCGGAGACGTCGCCGGCCTGGGTTTCGATGATGGGCAGAGCCGTGAGGGAACCTCCGCCGTACTCATCACTCAGCTTAGCAGCACGCTCCAGGAGACGGGAGTGCAGGTAGAAAACGTCACCCGGATAAGCTTCCCGACCAGGCGGACGGCGCAGCAGCAGGGACATTTCGCGGTAAGCAACGGCCTGCTTGGAAAGGTCGTCGTAAACGATCAGCACGTGTTTACCCTGCTCCATAAACTCTTCGCCCATGGCGCAGCCGGCATACGGTGCAATGTACAGCAGCGGCGCCGGTTCAGATGCCGTTGCCGAAACGACGATGGTATAGTCCATCGCCCCGTGCTCTTCCAGCGTCCGGATGACACTGGCGACGGTGGAAGCCTTTTGACCGATAGCAACGTAGATACAAATTACGTCCGTGTCGCGCTGGTTAATAATGGTGTCAACCGCAATAGCAGTCTTACCGGTCTGACGGTCACCGATGATGAGCTCACGCTGACCCCGGCCAATGGGAATCATGGAGTCTATAGCCTTAATACCGGTCTGCAACGGCTCATGAACGGAACGACGGGTAATAACACCAGGAGCAATCCGCTCGATGGGACGGTATTTGTCGGCCTTAATGGGCCCTTTACCATCCAGGGGTTGCCCCAGAGGGTTCACTACCCGACCAATCAGCGCTTCCCCTACAGGCACGGATACAATGCGGCCCGTACGTTTAACCGGGTCGCCCTCACGAATATGGGTGTAGGGACCGAGGATAACGCATCCGATGTTGTCCTCTTCCAGGTTGAGGGCCATGCCGTAGACGCCGCCCGGAAACTCCAGCAGCTCGCTGGCCATGGTCTCATAGAGACCGTAGACCCGAGCGATACCGTCACCGACCTGAATTACCCGACCGACATCGCTTACTTCAACTTGAGCCTCGTATTTTTCAATCTGCTGCTTTATAAGGGAACTGATTTCTTCCGGTCTCAAGCTGCTCATAACTAACTTTTCACCCCTATCCCTTTAGCATTGTTTTGCAGAATAGTTGCTTTAAGCTTCTGCAACCTGGTCGCAATGCTACCGTCGATCACTTTGTCACCAATTTTAACCTTAACTCCCCCTATCAGGGCAGGGTCAACCTGCGTCCGCAGAACAACGGTTTTCCCCGTCGCTTCCGCCAGACGTTTGCGGATCTCCTCCACAACGTCAGGACGGAGCTCCGTGGCCGCCACCAATTCGGCTTCCACTTTGTTCTTCGCTTCGTTGGTAAGTTCATTGAAAACTTCAACAATTTCCGGCAAAAATTTTTCCCGCCGTTTGTCTACCAGCAAGCGGAGGAAATTCAACGTTTCTGACGAGACTTTGCCTGCAAAAGCTTTTTCAATGAGGTCCTTTTTGTTCTGAGGCAAATTGAGGGGGTGAACGTAAAACTGGAAAAACTCGGGATTGTCCTTAAAAATCTGCCAAACCTGATTGAGCTCACCATGGATTTCGTCCAGGCGGTTTTTTTCCTGGGCCAGTTCGAAAAATGCCTGGGCATAACGGCGGGCTACTACATTGCCTATCATTGCAAATCGCCTACCTCGGCAATAAACTCCTTAATCATCTTCTCGTGGTCTTCCACGGAGATGGCCCTGCCCAGAACCTTGCCGGCCGCCAGCACAGCCAGGTTGGCCACCTCTTCTCGCAGCGCCACCACCGCTTTTTCGCGCTCACGAGCTATTTCTTCCTGAGCCCGCTGAATAGCCTTGCTGGCCTCCGCCTGGGCGTTAGCCAGGATTTCCTCTTTCATCTGTTCGCCTAATTTGGTAGCCTGCTCGATAATTCGCTGGGCTTCCTCCCGAGCTTGGGCCAGTTGCGCCTCGTACTCTTTCTGCATCCGTTCGGCCTCATCCCGGGCTTTTTCAGCCCTGGTCAAGGACTCTTCGATGGATCTTTTCCGCTCATCCAGCATGTTGAGGACAGGCTTGTAAGCAAACTTCTTGAGCAAAAAGACCAGGATTAAAAAGTTAATCAGAGCCCAAATAAATTTATTTACATCGAAGCCCAGGGCTTCCGCAATCGCTTCCATCTTGGCTGCTTACCTCCTCTCATGGCCAGGGAAAAATAAAATAGGTGGGCAAAAAGAGACCAAGGTTTGGTTTACCCTGATCTCTCTGCCCGTTTAAAAAACCAACCTCAGATTTTGCCAAGCAGGATAAAGGCAATCACAAGCCCGTAAATGGTGAGGGTTTCGATAATAGCCCAGCAAACGAAAAGCAAGATTCTAACCGTGCCAGTAATCTCGGGCTGACGGGCAATGCTTTCAAAAGCTTTACCTGCAGCCACGCCCTGGCCAATGCCACCACCGAGAGCCGCAACCGACACGGCCAGTGCAGCAGCCAGTGCAAATAAGCCTTTGGGATCCATGTTTTCCCCCCCTTTCTCCTCCTATCAACTTTTGGTTTAGTGATGGTCCTCTGTTGCACCTGTTATATATACGGTGGATAGTAGAGTGAACACAAAGGCTTGAATGGCCCCAGTTAGCAGAGCAAGCGCCATCATGGGTAACGGCGCAATTAAAGGCGCCATTTCGGCGATCTTATTTATAACGGTTTCTTCCCCAAAAATGTTACCGTAAAGACGAAAACTGAGGGATACTGGTCTGACCAACTCGTCGATGATGTTGATAGGGAGCATCCAGGCAACCGGCGTTAAGAAGTGGGCAAAATACTTAATCCCTTTTCTCTGTATCCCAGAAATATGAGTGACAAAAAAGGTGGTAATGCCTAACGCCGCAGTAATACTCAAATCAGAAGTAGGTACTTTCATGCCGGGAATCATTCCCATTCCCGGTATCAGGCCGGAATAGTTGGAGAGCAGGATGAAAAAGAAGAAACTTCCCAGCAGGGGCAGGTAGGCCCGCGCCCTGCTCTCGCCCATCATACCGGTGAGAAAGTTGTAGATTCCTTCCACCGCAAATTCAACGACATTCTGCACACCGCTCGGCACCTTTTTCATTTTCCTGGTCCCCAGCCAGGACACAAAGACCAGAATAAACATGATTGCCCACATGGTAATGACGAAGTTGGGGATATCGATGCCGAATACCGTGGCAAATGGTTCCTTGGGGCCATGCCCTTCCATTTCATTCCACCTCCTTTGCTGTAAAATCTCCCTCTACTTTTTGTTATTGCTGTTCTTCTGCCCACCCTTAGGCCGGCCAGAATTGAGAGCCTGATAAGCCATTTTCAGTGCTGTGGCAACACCCAGCAAAACCATTATTACGGTGAACCAGGGTTCAGCCTGCAGCTTGCGGTCCAGGTACCTGCCGATGATGTAGCCCGTGGCCACCGCTACTCCCATGCTAGTCCCCAGCGAAAGGATGATTCCCAGTGCTTTCAGGTTTTCCCACTGGTTTTCCGGTTTCACACACACCAGCCCTCTGTCTCGTTACAACTTTTCCTTACCAGCACTATTAGGCACTATATTGCTTTATCAGACTTGTTTATACCTCCACTCCAACTCTATGTCAACCTACAAGTGGTTTAAGGAAATTTTTACAATTTTTTGATGGAAAAATGACCCAAAAAATTTAGGAGCTCTGCTCCTGTTCTTCCACATAGAAAAGTAACTTTTACTTATATTCGCCCTTTTCTCAAAAAATCCTCTTTTGTTTGTGAAAAAATTTATTTCTTCGTAACCGGGTTAAAGGGCTGAGGAGGCTCCGCCCTTAAGCCTTCCCGGTACAACAGGGCCGCCACCGTACGTTCGGCAGCATGGCCGTCGCCGTATGGATTTACTGCCCGGGCCATTGCTTCGTAGAAATCCCGGTCGTGGAGAAGCCGGGAACAATCCTGATATACCTTTTCTTCTTTCGTCCCCGTAAGCAACACCGTCCCAGCAGCCACAGCTTCGGGTCGCTCCGTTGTATCCCGGAGAACCAGGACCGGTTTCCCTAAAGCAGGGGCTTCTTCCTGCAATCCTCCTGAATCAGTTAACACCAGGTAACTGATGTTCAGCAGGTTGGCAAAGGGCTCGTAATCCAAGGGATCGATAAGATGAATCCGCTCTTCCTCCCCCAGGATCTCTTTTGCCGCTTCCCTGACCACCGGATTGCGGTGAACAGGGAAAACTACCCGCACGTCAGGGTTCTCGCGGACTACCCGTTTCAAAGCCCGGTAGATATTGCGCAAGGGCTCACCCCAATTTTCCCGCCGGTGGGTGGTAACAACGATGATTTTTTCCCGCTCCGGTGCTAAGGAGTTTAGAAGGGGATCGTTAAAGACATAATTGGGCCGTACAGTAGCCAGCAGGGCATCTATCACTGTGTTGCCGGTGATAAAAATGTTTTCCTCCGGCACTCCTTCCCGCACTAAATTCGCGGCTGCCGTGGCTGTAGGAGCAAAATGGAGGTCGGCAATTGCCCCGGTAAGCCGGCGGTTCATTTCCTCCGGAAAAGGAGAATATTTGTTACCAGTTCTTAAGCCCGCTTCCACATGGCCCACCGGTATCTGGAAATAAAAAGCAGCCAGACTGGCAGCAAAAGTAGTGGTAGTGTCTCCGTGGACCAGAACCCAGTCAGGGCGTTCTACCTGGATAACTTCTGCCAGGCCGTTTAAGGCTCTGGTGGTAATGTCAAAGAGGGTCTGACCCGCCTGCATGATATTTAAGTCATAATCCGGCGTAATGGAAAATAGCCTCAGCACCTGATCCAGCATTTCCCGGTGCTGGGCAGTTACCGCCACCACAGTTTTAATCTCCTCCTGCGCCTGCAAAGCTTTTACTACCGGAGCCATTTTAATTGCTTCTGGCCTGGTGCCGAAAACCGTCATCACCTTCAACGGTCTTTTCCTCAACTTCTTCCCATCCTCCCGGGGCAAGATACCCTTTAGCAACTAGCTTGTCAAAATGGCGCTGTAGAGCCCGTTCAATATCCACGCCGTAGTGCTCTTCCAGGACAAACATCATAGAAACAGCCGTCTGGGCAACATCCAACAGCTCAGCGACAATCTTTTCCACGACCGCCTCTTCGCTCTCCTGGCACTCCTCCCCGTTCAAACCCCGAAATTTGCCGATAGCCTGAGCCAGTTCTCCTGCCTCTTCCATCAGCTTTAGGGCCGTAGACTCCATGGTCGGTCGCAGCCTGTTGAGACGCGGCAGAGCTATTATTTTTTTCTGCACCCCGCTCATCTTGGTTTCCTCCGCCTTCATTTTCCCTGCCAGCTCACTAACTCCAACCCCGCCTCGGCAAAAATGTCCTGAGCCAACTGGTCCGGATATTCACCTTGAAAAACGACTTTAACCGCTCCCACGTTAACCATCATCTTCGCACACAGACTGCAGGGCTGATGCGTTATGTAAAAAGTACAACCTTGGAGACTAATGCCGTAAAGAGCAGCCTGAATAATGGCGTTCTGCTCAGCATGCAACCCCCGACAAAGTTCATGCCGCTCCCCGGAAGGGATACCCATCTTATCCCGTAAACAGCCTGTCTCCGCACAATGGCGCAGACCGCTGGGAGCACCGTTGTATCCGGTAGCCAGGATTCTGTTTTCCCTTACCACTACCGCCCCCACCTGCCGCCTGAGACAGGTGGAGCGCCGGGCCACTATCGTAGCGATATCCATGAAATACTCATCCCAGTTGGGGCGCATAGTCTGTCCTCCGCCATCAATAGAGGGGATACTGGCTGCAAAGTTCGGCAACCAGGGCTTTTGCCCGCGCCAGAGCCGTCCCATCCTGGGGCCGGGAAAGGGTCAAATCGATTATCTCTGCAATGACGTCCACAGCATCTTCTTTCATTCCCCGGCTGGTAACGGCCGGCGTTCCTATCCGAATTCCACTCGTTACCGTCGGCGGCTGAGGATCGAAGGGAATGGCGTTCTTGTTTACTGTTACCCCCACCCGGTCCAGGAGCTTCTCAGCCTCCCGGCCGGTAATTCCCTTGTTGCGCAGGTCTACCAGCATCAAGTGGTTGTCGGTACCACCGGAAACCAAGGTAAAGCCGCGTTCCACCAGTCCTTTGGCCAAGCGGGCAGCGTTGGCCACGATTTGCCGCTGGTATTCTTTAAACTCGGGTTGCAGGGCTTCTTTGAAAGCCACAGCCTTGGCGGCAATTACATGCATAAGAGGACCGCCCTGGATACCCGGAAATACCGCCTTGTCAATGGCTTGAGCAAACTCCTGCCGGCAGAGAATTAGGCCTCCGCGCGGTCCCCGCAGAGTTTTGTGGGTGGTCGACGTCACAAACTCGGCATAAGGCACAGGGTTGGGATGAAGACCCGCTGCCACCAGCCCAGCAATGTGGGCCATGTCCACCATGAGCATGGCCCCCACTTCATCAGCAATGGCACGCAAACGGGCAAAATCAATAACCCGCGGGTAGGCACTAGCTCCAGCCACGATAAGCCGCGGCCGGTGCTCTAGGGCCAACTCACGCACCCGGTCGTAATCGATCCGCCCGGTCTCTCTGTCTACTCCGTATGGGATAAAACGATAATATTTTCCGGAGATGTTAGCAGCACTTCCATGGGTAAGGTGGCCGCCATGAGCCAAATCCATTCCCAGCACCACATCTCCCGGCTTGAGGACAGCAAAATACACCGCCATGTTCGCCTGCGCACCGGAATGGGGCTGAACATTGGCATGTTCGGCTCCAAAGAGCTCTTTCGCCCGGTTCCGGGCCAAGTCTTCTACCACATCGACATACTCGCAGCCGCCGTAGTAGCGCTTACCCGGGTAGCCTTCGGCATATTTGTTGGTCAGGGGCGTCCCCTGGGCAGCCATAACGGCAGGAGTCACAAAGTTTTCTGAAGCAATAAGCTCAATTTTGCACCGCTGCCGTTCCATTTCTTTAAAAACCGCCTCGGCTACTTCCGGGTCCGTTTCCCGGATAAGGTTGAGAATGCAATCCATGTAACTCATTTCCCCATCTCTCCACTCCCAAAGATTCCTAAAGCCTACGTCTTGCTGTAGTCACGCTCAATGGCCCGGATTTTTTCTACCCGGCGGGCATGGCGGCCACCGGCAAATTCACTTTCCAGCCAAACCTTCACGATCTCCTTGGCCAGCCCCGGACCGATTACCCTCTCACCCATGGTGAGAATGTTGGCGTCATTGTGTTCCCGGGAAGCCCGGGCCGAAAAGGTATCGTGACACAAAGCCGCCCGAATACCCGGCACCTTGTTGGCCGCAATACCGATCCCAATGCCCGTGCCGCAGATAAGAATTCCGCGCTCATAATCGCCCTTAGCTACCGCTTCTGCCACCTTCCGGGCAAAATCGGGATAATCCACCGCTTCCGGGGAAAAGGTGCCAAAGTCGTGGTATTCGTAACCGAGTTCAGCAAGGTGGCTTTTAATCTCTTCTTTTAACTTAAAACCACCGTGATCAGACCCGATAGCTATTTTCAACCCGCATCCCACCTTGTTTATAAACAAGTTTTTTATTTCGACATAAAAAGAAAATTACCTTGTCCGCCAGAAAATTTTTTCACTCATTTTTTGTTTTCTCCTGCAGAATGATGTCAAGAGCCTCTTTTATTTGCCGGGCTGTTTCCCGGTAGGCGTCTACATCACGTCCAAAAGGATCTTCAATATCCAATCCTTCCTCAATTCCGGCGTACTCCCGCAGAGCAAAAATTTTTTCTTTGTACTGGGGCCATCGCTCCCGCAACAAATCCCGCTGGGAAACAGTCATGGTCAGAACCAGGTCCACTTCGGCCACCATCTTCTCGTCCAGAAGCCGGGAACGATGCCCAGAAATATCAATAAAATTCTCCTCCATCACCGCCAGGGCCTGAGGCGACGGTGGCAACCCGGCCACAGTGGCAATTCCGGCGGAAGTAAATTCCCATCCTTTTTCTCCCCTGCCGGCAACCTCCAATATTTTCCGGGCAATCCCTTCTGCCATCGGACTGCGGCAGGTGTTCCCCGTACATACAAAAAGAACCTTCATTAACCCTCCCCCCTCAGCCTACAAGCATTTTCACGCCTATTCCAATAAGAACCAGGCCCCCGACCAATCCTCCCTTCTCCCCCAGGATCCGGCTGAGCCGGGTGCCAAAAAACAGTCCCATCACCGTCATAAAGGCAGCCACCATCCCAATGAGCAGGCAACGCCAGCCCAAATATATCCGCTGAGTTCCCAGAGAGAAACCCACACTTAAAGCATCAACGCTCACACTTCCGGCCAGGGCCATGACTCCCCACGTGTTGAGAAAAGCAAACCTCTCTCCCTTTTCTTCCTCCCCCGGCCGCACGGCTTCGTAGGCCATCTTTAGGCCGAGCAATATGAGGACCACAGCTCCAACTAAAGCCGCCGCTTTGCCAGCTAAAACCCCTACCAGCCGCCCGCCTTCATACCCCAAACCTGGCATAAGAACGTGAAGAATAAAAACTGCTGTTGCAAAGAGAATTCCCTGAGTCCTTTTTATCCCTCCCATTCCCAGACCCACGGAAAGGGAAAGAGCATCTGTTCCAAGAGCAGCCGCCAAAAGTATCAGCGTAAAAAGACTCACTCCTCATCACTCTCCAGGCGGATATGATGGCGGGCAGCTTTTTCCATTCGGTTCATCAGGGCTATTCCCCGGCCTATCCGCGGGTAGCCTTCCGCCAGAATTATTTCCACTCCCAGGCGATCAAATTCCCTCAGACAGCCATACAACCGAGTTCCGGCCTCCTCCGGATTTTTCCGGCTGCTCAGAGTCATAACAACTACCTCTTCCGGTACCTGCAGCCGTGCAGCCATTTCAGCGGTGAGGAGAAGGCCAACCCGTTTTCCTCCTGCCAAGGCTTCCTCAATCCTTTTTGCCAACTCGAGGTGGACCCTTTCCTCCGGCCCCTCAAACAAAAACATTTCTCCTTGGGGGGCGTAGTGAACGTATTTCATCCCTGGCGAGGGCGGTGGTTCTGCCGGAGAAGAAAGGCCGGGAGCCATTCCCACTTCCACTCCGGTTACTTCCGTGAGCATTTCCGCCGTTATTGCCCCGGGACGAAGTATAAGGGGGCGGGGGGTAGTAAAATCCACTACTGTTGATTCTAGCCCCACCTGACAGGGGCCTCCATCAACGATCCAATCAATCTTGCCGGCCAGGTCCTCGGCCACATGAGCTGCTACCGTAGGACTGGGCCGACCGGAAGTGTTGGCGCTGGGAGCTGCCACGGGCACGCCGGCCAAGCGGATGAGGGCAAGGGCCACAGGATGAGACGGCATGCGTATCCCCACTTTGTCCAAACCGGCCGTCACCAGCGGCGGTACCTGCGCCGACCGGGGAACAACTATCGTCAGCGGTCCCGGCCAGAAAACTTCCACCGCCCTCCAAGCAGCAGGAGGACAAGAAGGGGTAAGTTCATCCAACCATTCTTTTTCAGCAATGTGGACAATGAGCGGGTTGTCAGCGGGACGTCCTTTAACAGCAAAGACTCGTCGCACAGCACGGGGTTGAAAGATACTCGCTCCTAATCCATAAACTGTTTCCGTGGGAAAAGCTACCACTCCACCTTCCCGTAAAACTTCTGCCGGGGGAACCAGCAGGGATTCGTCAACATTCTGCGGGTCAATTTTTATTATCCGGGTTTGGCAGTGTTCTCCTTCCATTCTCCCTCACTCCATCTCTTTTTACGCTCCCGGCCAGTATCCGCCAACACACCTTTCCCGCCCAGCCAGATCCCGGCGGGATGTTACTTCACAAAAACCGGCCTGAAGGAATATTTCTTCCACTGCCTGTCGCTGGTTGTAGCCAATTTCTACCAGCAGGTAACCGCCGGGAAATAAGAAAAGGGGGGCTTCTTCAGCCAGCCGGCGGTAGAACAGCAGGCCGTCTTCCCCCCCGTCTAAAGCCAGAAGCGGCTCGTGTTCCCGTACCGAAACCGGCAACTGCGCTATTTCACCCCGGGGAATATAAGGAGGGTTGGAGACAATAAGATGAAACTTTTTCCCGACCAAAGGCGCCAGCATGTCCCCCTGGCAAAAGCGAACGGAAGCATTGAGCCGCCGGGCGTTTTCCCGCGCTACCTCCAATGCTTTGCCATCAATTTCCGTCGCCCATACTTCTGTACCGGGAACCAATTTGGCAATGCTAATAGCTATAGCCCCGCTCCCAGTACCCACATCTGCCACCCGGGGCGGAAAGGGAAATTTTTCTCTCCGCAACAGTTCTACCGCCCATTCCACCAGGGTTTCCGTATCCGAACGGGGAATGAGAACGTCGGGGCAAACCCGGAATTTCAAGCCCATAAAGTCCTGAAAACCGGTTATGTACTGCAGGGGTTCCCCCTGCAAACGGCGCTGGAGCAAACCCTGGTAGCGGGCAGCCTGCGTCGCTGTCACCGGCGCATCTAGCTTGCGGTAGATCTCCTCCCGGTCCACCTCCAGGGCTCTTCCCAGCAGTTCCAGAGCTTCTAAACCAGGCTGGGTCACCTCCGGCGATTCTTTCAGCCGGGCAATTCCCTGCTTTAGAAGGGTGCGCCGGGTTAATTTCGTTGTTGTCACCGGCCACTTTTCCTCCTGTTCGGCTGCAAGCTTCTTTGAACTTTACTCTAAGTTCTTCAATTTTTCCGCCTGGTCATTGGTAATCAAGGCTTCAATAATTTCATCCAGCTCTCCGTCCAGGACGGCTTCCAGTTTGTGAAGGGTAAGACCAATGCGGTGATCCGTTACCCTCCCCTGGGGGAAATTGTAGGTACGAATCCGTTCACTGCGGTCTCCCGTACCTACCTGGCTTCGTCGCTCATTGGCCAGCTGTTCCTGTTGCTGTCTCTGATAAAGATCCAGCAGCCGGGCCCGTAGTACTTTGAGAGCCTTCTCTTTATTTTTGTGCTGAGATTTTTCATCCTGGCAAGTGACGACAAGACCGGTGGGCAGGTGGGTTATCCGCACCGCCGACTGAGTGGTATTTACCGATTGACCTCCCGGCCCGGTAGAACAGAAGACGTCAATCCGCAGATCGTCGGGATTAATCTCCACCTCCACCTCTTCTGCCTCCGGCAGGACTGCCACGGTAGCAGTGGAAGTGTGGATTCTTCCTCCCGATTCAGTGGCAGGAACCCGCTGCACCCGGTGAACCCCACTTTCGTATTTGAGGCGGCTGTAAGCCCCCTCTCCTTCCACCAGAAAAACGACCTCTTTAAAACCACCCAGGTCGCTCTGGCTGGCACTGAGGACCTCTGTTCGCCAGCCGTGTTCTTCGGCGTAGCGGGTGTACATGCGGAAAAGGTCGGCAGCAAAAAGAGCCGCCTCTTCGCCACCCGCTCCGGCCCGAATTTCCATAATAACGTTTTTCTCGTCGTTGGGATCCTTCGGCAACAATAAAATCTTTAATTTATGCTCCAGTTCTTCTTTTTTCTCCTTTAATTCCTCTAATTCCGACTGCACCAGTTCCCGGAAATCGTCATCCAGTTTTTCTTCCAGAAGGACCCGGGCTTCTTCAATCCCTTTTAACACCTTCTTGTACTCTCGGTAGGTTTCCACAAGGGGCGTAAGGGATGCATGAGCCCGTGCATGTTTTTGCCACTCCTGCTGCCGCGCTATGACCTCCGGATCTGCCAGTAGCTGGCTCAATTCCTCATATTTTGCTTCTATTTCATCCAGTTTGTCCAGCATTGCCATCACTCCCACAATCCTTACCTTTTTCCGCTGCCAGCACAGCCTCCAAAGCCCTGATGGCCACTTCAATCTGGCTTTCGTCCGGTTCTCGGGTAGTCAAGGCCTGAAGCCACAACCCTGGAGCAATAAGGATTCTGACGAGAGGATGCCCGCAGTGACGGGATGAAAACTTGATAAATTCATAAGAAATTCCCGCTACTACCGGCAACAAAAGCAAACGCGAAACTATCCTCTCGCCAACCTCCTGCTTCCCCAAAAAGGCAAAAACAAAAATAGCCACGACCATTACTACCAGGAGAAAACTGGTTCCACACCGGGGGTGGCGGGTAGAAAATTTTTTCACCCGGCTCGGATCAAGCTCTTCACCAGCTTCAAAAGCGTTGATCACCTTGTGTTCAGCACCGTGGTACTGAAAGACCCGCTGAATATCCGGCAGGCGGGAGATAACTACAATATAAGCCAGAAAAAAGGCTACCCGCAAAACCCCTTCCAGCAAACTGGAAAAAAGGGAACCGGCCACCAGCCTCTCGCCGTATCGGACCAGGAGAGCCGGAAGAAGAATAAAAAGAAAAATCCCCACCGCCAGAGCAAAGGCGACCGTTAAAGCCATTTGCCAAGGGGTTAGCTCTTCCCCCTCTTCTTCCAAGGCCCGGTCGGCGGAATAAGTTAAAGCTTTAATACCGATAACCAGCGACTCAATTAAAACCACTGTCCCCCTGAGAAAAGGCCATTTCAAAAAAGGCAACTTTTTCGTCAGGGAACGGTATTTTATCTCTTCCACCTCAATTTGGCCGGAAGGAATTCTCACCGCCACCATGGTGGCGCACCGTCCCCTCATCATTACCCCTTCAATTACCGCCTGCCCGCCGTATTGAATCGGCTCTCCCATGCTTTTCCTCCCGGATTAGAAAAATAGCAGAGCCTGAGCTCTGCCCTCTTTCCCGCTTTAAAGGTTGTACTTCTTGTTGAACTTATCTGCCCGGCCCCGGGAATCTACAACACGCTGTTTCCCGGTGAAAAAGGGGTGGCACTTGGAGCAAATTTCCACTCTCAGCTCTTTCTTGGTAGAGCCGGTTTCAAAAGTTTCGCCACAGGCACATATTACCCGTGCCGGACCGTATTCCGGATGAATACCCTTTTTCATAGCTAATTCACCTCTTTCCCTTTCAATTCCCGCAAGCAGCACCTTGTATTATAACATAACCCCGGCAAAATACGCAACTTTTTCATCAGAACAGGATGCTACTTCGCGTCAATGCTTCCTTCTTTCCCCTCTCCCGCCAGTTTCTTCACCCTTCTCACGTTTTTTCTGTTCCAAAGTCAGAGCCCGCGTATAACTCTCCCCTGTCTCAACAAGGCACTCTTTTTTTCCTCCCAGATATCAATATTCCTTGCTTCCATCGCCAGTACCTTTTCAAAGGAAGACAGCGCCTCCTCGTCCCGTTCCGCCTTTTTCAACTCCAGACCTTTGCTCTACCATGTCAGAAGATTTTCGGCGCTTGGCCTAAAAAGTTATTCCTCCACCAACTTTTTTGTAACCTCGGCAGAACCAACCCCACCGATAAAAATTACCTTTCGCCGCCCGCTTTCCCCGTTCAATATGCGCAGACGGCTTTTGGCCACACCTAACTTCTCGGCTAAAAACTCCAGCAACGCCCGGTTGGCTTCTCCATCTACCGGCGGGGCAGTGATCTTAACTTTTAGCGCATCCCCTTCTACCCCTACTACCTGGTTGCGGTTGCTCCGGGGTTGAACCTTTACCGTCAGCCGGACCCCTTCCCCGTCCGCTGTGTACCAGCTCACCCTCTCTTCACTCTCCTCAGCGGATAATCCTATCGTCGCCACCCGGAACATCCCGGCGGAAGATAAAGGTTTCCTCTTGTTTGGGAAGGGCATCGAGATACCTGAGATTGGCTTCTTCCTCAACGTCGGCCCGCTCAATTTCCGAAGAGGACCGATTAGCCTCTTCTTCCCCTGCAACAGACCCTCCTTCAGCGACAGCTTTTCTTCTTTCTTCCTCCTTATCTTTTTCCGGCGGAAGAACTTCTTCTTGCGCTGCCGCCTGCACCCGCCACTTCATCTCCAGTTCCCTCTCTGACTCGCTAATTGTTGCCGCCACCGCCTGGAAAGCTTCGTCCCGGTCACTATCGATCTTGTCCAGTTCCCGCCGGAACTCATCCATAAAAGCCTGCTGGGCCTCAATATGCGCCTTAAACTCCATAAAATGAAGCCGCATCTGCCGCCGCAAGCTCTCAAAGTCATGAGCCAATTTCTCGTAAAGACGACGGGCATCGTTTAAAATGGCCCGGGCTTTTTCCTGAGCTTCGGCTATTATCCGGGCAGCTTCCGCTTCCGCTTCCTGCTTAATCATCTTGGCTTCTTTCTCAGCATTGGCTTTAATCTGATCCGCCGTCTGCTGAGCCATTACCAGGGCCTTCTTTAAGGTATTCTCCAGTTCCTTGAGCTCTTTCCACTGAGCCTGATCCTCACCCCGGCTGAGTTTCTCCTTTAGTTCCATATTCTCTTTGTAAAGTTTTTCATAGTCGGCAATGACCAGGTCGAGAAACTCGTCCACTTCCTCTTCGTCATATCCGCGAAAAGCCCGCTTAAATTCTTTGTTATGGATGTCCAGCGGCGTGAGCATATAACCCTCCCCTTTCTCACCACATTTGATCAGGTCAACCCTCACCCCTGGCCACCAGTATTCTCTTTTCCCCCTCCAAACCGGGCCTGGGCATCCTCTTCCCCCCTTAAAAAAGGGAGAGGAAGACTTTCCGCAGGAGCTCGAGCAAGAGAAAAGTTATCCAAGGCGATAGATCGAGCGGCCCTAGACTGGGAAGAAGACGACGTACCGGTCTCAAAACGGGTTCGGTAACATCATACACAAACCGGTAAAAAGCCGTACGATATACTCCCGGAAAAAAGGAGAGCAGGGCGCGAATAAAAATCAGCAGCTCCATGCTGCTGACCAGGGCATTGACCAGCCGCTGCCAGAACATGACTTCACCTCGTCAAATTTTCTTAGAGATTACGGGCCCGTTCAGTTGCCGCCCGTACAGCTTCCATGATGGCGGCCCTTACCCCACCTGCTTCCAACTGGTACAAACCGTGGATGGTGGTACCACCAGGCGTAGTTACTTTTTCTTTTAAAAGGGCCGGAGCTATTCCTGTCTCCAAAACCATCCGCGCCGCTCCCATCATGGTCTGGGCTGCTAACTTCAGGGCCAGGTCACGGGGCAAACCCATCATCACCCCGCCGTCGGCAAGGGCCTCCAGCAGTAAAAACACGTAAGCCGGGCCGCTGCCGCTGAGTCCAGTCACCGCATCCATTAGGCTTTCCGGAACTTCCACAGTTAAGCCGACACAGTTAAAAATCCGCACTGCTTTCTCCATGTCAGCGGAAGTAGCATACCTGCCCCGAGCAAGAGCGGTAGCCCCCGCCCCCACCAGGGCAGGAGTATTGGGCATAGCCCTGATTACTCTCACCTGACCCTGCAGCCGAGATTCAATGAAGGCCGTATCTTTTCCGGCCACCACAGAAACAAAAAGAGCATCCGGTGAGGACAAAGCCAGTTCTTCCAGCACCGCAGGTAAGACAAGGGGCTTCACCGCCAGGATTACTATCTCTGCCCCGGTAACTGCTCCTCTATTATCTGCTGTGGCCTCAACTCCGTACTTTTCCTGCATATGCTGGCGCCGGGCAGAATCGGGATCGCTGACAACTATTTTCTCCCCTGCAACTCCGCTAGTAATCAGTCCGGCGACAATTGCTTCCGCCATGGCGCCAGCACCGATAAAAGCCAATTTTTCTTTCCAGTTCATAGTCTTTGTCTCTTACTCCCCTTTACTTGAGCCAGGGAAAAAGAGCTCTAATCTCTTTTTCTTCTTTGAGTCTCAGCTCGTTGTCCACTTCCATGTTGCTGGGGGCACAGAAAAAGATATCCGTTCCCACCCGGGCAATGGTACCGTTCAAAGCATAAGTGACGCCACTGATAAAGTCCACCACCCGCCGACCCAAGTCTTTGTCGGCTTTTTCCAGATTAACGATGACAGCCCGCCTGTTTTTCAGGTTGTCCGCGATCATCTGAACGTCATCAAACCTGTTCGGCTCCAGAGCTATTACTTTCACATTCCGTTGCGTAGGCAGGCTGAAGAGATTACCCTTTTTGCCCCGGGGGCTGGACTCTTCCACCATCTCTTCTCCCACTTCTTCCTCGTCCTCAAACCCCATAAACTTGAGTACCTTGTCCATCAGCTTTCCCATAAAAAACCTCCTCATCCCAAATTTTTGCCTTTACCTTGAAGAAAAAATATGGCCGCTCACTGCCTGGCGCCGAACAGGGCCGTTCCCAGGCGGACCATGTGAGCTCCTTCCTCAATAGCCACCTCAAAATCGCCGCTCATCCCCATGGAGAGATACCTCATCTCAACCCCGGGAATTTGTTCCGCTTCCACCTGAGCGGCAATTTCTCGCAAGCGGCGAAAAACTGGTCGTACCTCTTCTGGGTTCTCGGTATAGGGAGCTACTGTCATCAGACCTTTTACCGCTATCCCTGGCATCTGGGCCACTTCCCGGATGAAATCGACTACTTCTTCCGGCGCCAGCCCAAATTTACTTTCTTCACCGGCTACATTCACCTCTACCAAACAGGGCACCGTTCGACCCACAGCCTTTGCCCGCTTGCTGATCTCCACCGCCAGGGAAGGACGGTCCAGTGAATGAATCATGTACACCCAGTCAATTATGTATTTAACTTTGTTGGTCTGGAGGTGACCAATCATATGCCAGCGAATGTCGACCGGCAGCTCCCCCCGCTTTTTTACCATTTCCTGAACCCGGTTCTCGCCGAAATCCCTAAGCCCCATCTGGTAGGCTGCCATAATTTTTTCCGGCGGCACCGTTTTGGTCACCGCCACCAGTTGAACCTCCGCAGCGCTGCGACCGGCTCTGCGGGCAGCAGCTTCGATGCGTTTTTTAACTTCTTCTATGTTCCGGCGAATTTCCTCTTCCGTCATGGTCCTCCCTAAAAGTTCACCACCTCTCCTTCCCGAACTGCCTGGCCGTTGCCCACTACGGGCGTTCCCTCTTCCAAACCGCGCACAGCCGCTTTATCCCCCACTTTCCCTACCACCTCAACCTGGTGCCAGCGGGTCCGCTGCTTGAAAAGAACATAGACGCCCGTCTTCCCGTTTTTTTCTACCAGGGCAGTTGCGGGAACTATCATCCCCCGGCAAGAGCTGGTTACCAGCCTCACGCTCAGCCAACGCTGGTCCAGGTGGGCGGGAATGAAAATATTGCTGCTTAAAAACATTCCGCTCCCACCTTCAGCCGGGACAATTTTTTCTACTCGAAAATAATAATCGGGAGTTCCATCCTTAAACTTTACTTTTACCAGTGCTCCCGCTTCTTTGGGTAGCCGGACAGTCTCTTCCTTTTTCAAAGGGACATAAAGGTAGGAACGCTCTAAGTTGTTCACTAAGCGAAAAATGGTCTGCCCTTTCTGGACTACTTTCCCCTTCTCAACCCTGGTCACATTTCTTTCTCTGTTCAAAACCTTGTTCACGTCAATTTTATCAAATTGCGGCGCCGGGAGCAAATTCTCCCACCCGTCCAGGGTGTAACTAACCACCCCTGCCTCGGGGGCATAGACATTTACCGTTCCCGTCCCGGGCGTTTTTATCCTCGCCACCACTCCTCCCTTTCGCACCCGTTCCCCAGCTGGAACCACCGGCTCTATCTCTCCCGCCACCGGCGCAGTGACTACCATCTCGTCGCGGAGGATTAACGCTTTTACCGGCAGACTCTCTTCCACCTGACCTTCGCTAACCCTGACGATATTGAGGTTGCTGGTGCGCCAGATTCTGTATACCTGAACCCCCGCCAAGAGGAAAAAAACCAGAACTGCCGCCGCCACCGCCATCTGCATTTTTTTTCGTTCCTTTTTTTCTCTCTTAGCCTGCGGCAGGGTCACTACCTCACCCACTGAGGAAATTCCTCCCTCTTTTGTTTACTGAACTCTATTCGACAGGCGGCAAAGGATATCCTGCTGTTTTCCTGTATTTCCCCGGTTAATTTTCCCGCTTTTGCAAGCAACGAAAAAACACCTGTTCTGAAACAGGTGTTTCAGATTGTCGACAAAGTATCTGTCGGCAGTCTTTTTTTGTGAGAAAAACATACAAAAAGGAACATTTTTGTTGTAAAATTGAATCAGAAAGAAT
>JASUSC010000036.1 GCA_030446285.1 Eubacteriales bacterium
TTATTCCAGGAAGAACTTGAAAAGCTCCTGCATCCAACCCTGCAATTTCAAACCGCTTGAACAATAAATACCGGGTTTCTCAAAAAAGTGTCGCAGTTATTAGATTTTTTTACCTCTCGCCATTTTCTTCCCACCAGGACTCTCCCAGGAGCCTGTCGAGAATTATAGCCGCTGCCGCCCGCACCGAAAGGTGGTTGTAATCAGCACCTCCCATGACGGGCTCCAGAATGTAATGGGAAGCCAGCATTACTCCTTTTTCTATTCCCCAGCCGGTTCCAAAGAGAATTAAAAAAGGTTTTTCTCCTCTCCTAATTTCCTCCCTAAGGCGGCGGTATGATACCGTGTTGGGATAACGCCGGGCATCAGTTGTTACTTTTAAAGGCTTAAAACCCGTCTCCCGTTCAATCTCGTCCTCTACTTCCGCCAGAGAAGCCCGCAGAGCTACCCGTAAAAAGGCCTCCCGGCGATCGGGGTTGTACTCCCCTCCGTAACCGTCCCGCCAGTACTCCAAAATGTCCTGCATCAACCGCCGCTGGGGTTCGTAAGGATGGATCAGGTAATAGCGGGTTACGTTGTAAGTACGGGCACTGCGGGCAATATCGTGGAGATCCATATTGGTGATAGAAGTAGCAATTACTTCCATGTTTTTGTTATAAACCGGATAATGGAGGAGAGCTATGTAAACGGGAGCACCCAATCTCACTCACCGTCCAAATCCAAGGCGTGCTTTTTCTTTTCCAGCTTACTACATTTCCTCCCCCGGTGCAAGCAAGAGCAGGAGTAACGTCTGGAATAGGCCGTTATTTATTTTTATTTTCTTTCACCCGGTTCTCTTCTTCCTTTTCCTTCCTGCTCTCTTTCCGGAATTCTCCTATAGCTCTACCCAAGTTCCTCCCGATTTCCGGAAGCTTGGCCGGACCAAAAATCAGCAGCAATATTCCCAACAGGAGGAGAAATTCACCCAGACCGAAGCTGCCGAACACCGTTCATCCTCCTTTCCCGCCGGCGAGTTAGCAAATCCGGGGAACGATTTCTCCCCGAGGTAGAGGAACAATTCTCTCCGTTCCCCACTCCGTTACCATAACCACCCTGGCCGGTCCGGCCGCCACCTCCCCGATAATAGCCGCGTCCTTACCGTCAGGGTCCTCCCGCAGCAAAGTTAGGGCTTCTTCCGCTTTCTCCGGCGCCACCGCCACCACCATTTTGCCCTCGTTGGCCAGGTACAGGGGATCCAGTCCCAGCAAGCGGCAACCGCCCCTGACCTCCTCCCGCACGGGAATTTTCGCTTCCCGGATTATCATAGTGGCTCCACTCTGAAGAGCCCACTCGTTTAAAACCGCCCCGAGGCCCCCTCTGGTCGCATCCCGCACCGTCCGCACCGCTCCCCGCAGGGGAGCCAGCCGACCTACCAGCCGGTGCAAAGGCCGGCAGTCGCTGGTTACCGGCGTGCCTACGTCTATTCCTTCCCGCAGCGCCATGATACACCAACCGTGATCCCCGATGGTTCCGCTGACAAGAAGAACATCTCCGGGCTTGATCCGGGCCGGGTTGTAATCAATATCTTCCGGAACAATTCCCAAACCGGTGGTAGTAATGAAAAGACCGTCCGCTTTGCCCTTTTCCACTACTTTAGTATCACCGGCCACCACCGGAATACCAGTAGCCCGGGCCATTTCTCCTAAGGATTTAGCTATCTTCTTTAATACTTCTACTTCCAACCCTTCTTCAATAATAAAGGCAGCAGTAATGGCCACAGGTTCCGCTCCCACCGCGGCCAGGTCGTTTACCGTCCCGCAGAAAGCCAGTTTGCCAATGTCCCCACCCGGAAAAAAGAGAGGTGTAATGACAAAACTGTCGGTGGTAATGGCCAGCCTGCCCGCGGCCGCCCTCAGAACAGCCGCATCACCGGCTTCAGCAGCCGTCAGTCCGAATTCGGGGTAAAAAACTTCCCTCAGCAGATCCAGGGTAGCCTTGCCGCCACTGCCGTGCGCCAGCAAGATCCTGTCAGCCATCGCTATCCCTCCGGTGGTAGTGGTAGTAAGCAGCACAAGTCCCTTCCGCAGAAACCATGCAGGGTCCCTGCGGCTGTTCCGGCGTACATTTCCGGGCAAAAAGAGGACATGCGGGCGGTTTTATTAAACCCTTCAGGACATCACCGCACCGGCAGGCAGTCCGCTTCGCTACCGGCTTTCGAGTAACACCGAACTTCACCTCGGCGTCATAGGGAAAAAGCTCTTCTCGCAATTTGAGCCCGCTGTCCGGGATTTCCCCTAGCCCCCGCCAGATGGCATTAGCGGGCTGAAAAACGCGTTCCAGCAAAGCCAGAGCCGTGCGGTTACCTTCCGGCCGGACCACGTGGCGGTACAGGTTAGTGATGCGGGCCTCTCTCCGGTTGAGTAGGGTTACCAGTTGGACAAGGGCCGCCATAATCTCCACCGGCTCAAAACCGGCGATAACTCCCGGGCGACCGAACTCTTCCGCAACAAAGCGGTAAGGTTCCTCGCCAATGATAGCACTCACGTGGCCGGGAAGGATAAACCCGTCTACCGCCGTTTCTTCGTCGGCAAGCAAAGCCCGTAAAGCCGGGGGTACCATCTTGTGCAGGTTGAAAATGCTGAAATTGTTTATTTTCTCCGCCTGCGCCACTGTCAGGGCGTGAGCGGTAGCCGGCGCGGTGGTTTCAAACCCCACCGCCAGGAAAACCACTTCCCGGTCGGGGTTTTCCCGGGCCAACTGCAGGGCTTCCGTGGCCGAGTAGACAACCTGCACCCGCCCGCCCTGCGCTCTTATATCGGCCAAGCTGCCTTCAGTCCCCGGCACCCGCAGCATGTCGCCGTAAGTGGCTATCGTTACATCCTCCCTGGTAGCCAGGTCAAGAAAAGCATCAATGTCCATGTCGGCGGTAACGCAGACGGGACAACCCGGCCCCGATACCAATTCCACTTCCGGCGGCAAAATCTGTCTGATCCCGGCGGCTGCTATGGCCATGGTGTGGGTACCGCAGACTTCCATGATTTTTACCGGCCGCTGGGTCATCCGCTGCAGTTGCTCTACCAGACGCGAAAAATATTCCTGCTCTTTAGTCGTTGCCATGGCGTAACAATTCCTCCCACAATTTTTCTATCGCCTCCGCCTCTTCTCTTTCGATAACGCTGATAGCCTGACCAGCGTGGACCATTACTCTGTCCCCTACCTTGGCTTCCGGAGTAAGAAAAATACTCACCCGTTTCACGTTGCCCATGATGTTGACATCGGCCTGGTATCCATCGGGATAAATTTTAATGATTTCTCCGGGAACTGCTAAGCACATGTCTCCATCCTCCCTGCTGCAATCATTATCTGTCCCACCGCTAAGCCACCGTCGTTTGGGGGAACGCGCCGGTGAAAACACGGCGTAAGCCCCAGCTCCAGCAGCCGTTCCGCCAGATAACCCACCAGCAACCGGTTCTGAAAGACGCCGCCGGAAAATACCACCTTCCGGGCCGGGTACTCCTGACGCAGATAAAGAAGCATCTCTTCAATTCCCCGGGCAAAGGTGAGATGGAACCGGCGGGCAATAATCGCGGGATCTACCCCGGCCAGACGGTCCCGGGCCACCCCCTCGACAAAACGCCAGGAAAGCCGGTACATATCGTCCTTTTCCACCCGCACCGGGTAGCTTTCCTGCCCCCCAGCCCTTTCCGCAGCTGCTTCCAGGCGCATAGGCCCCTCCCCTTCATAAGTAGCCCGGCCACAGATACCGGCTATAGCCGCCGCAGCATCAAAAAGGCGACCGCTGCTGCTGGAGGGAATGCTCAACTTTTCACTGCGGGTTTGCGCTTTGATAATGCTCAGTTCTCCTGCCAGCTCCGGAAAAAGGGAGAGAATATCCCTTTCTTCCCAGCCCAACTGCAGAAGGAGCATGGCTCCCATTTGGGCCAGGTTTTTCTGCACGTCGTCCCCCGCCGGCTGCCGGTAGGGAAGGAGGGAACCTACCCGTTCGTTTTCGCAATAGTCGCCATAAAAAAACTCACAACCCCAGACGGTTCCGTCTTCACCGTACCCCGTCCCGTCACAAACTACTCCCAAGACCTTCTCATCGATCTCATTATCCGCCAGACAGGAAGCAAAATGGGCCTGGTGATGCTGAACCTTCACCACCGGCAACCCCATCTCCTCGGCAAAAGCGGTGCTAAAGTAAAGGGGGTGTAAATCCGCCACCGCCGCTACCGGCTCCACCTTCAAAAAATGGCGGAAAAATTCCACCCCGCGCCGGTATGCGTCCAGGTTGCGGGGGTTTTCCAGGTCGCCAAAATGCTGGCTGGGTACTATCCACTGCCCTTTGCTGAAAGCAAAAACGTTTTTCAAATCTCCCCCTGCAGCAAAAAGGGGCGGCAGGGAACGGGAAACCTTCAGTCCCCGGGGCACGTAACCCCGCGCCCGGCGGATGAAATATTCTTTACCCTGAAAAAGAGTAACCACGGAATCGTCCACCCGGTTGACTATTTCCCGGTTGTGGACTAAGAAAAGGTCGGCAATATCACGCAGATCCTGGAAAGCCTCTTCCTCGGTGAGGATAAGGGGATCGCCGCTCAAGTTGGCGCTGGTCATAACCAGCAGTTCCAGGGACTCATCAAAAAGGCTGAAGTGAATAGCTGTGTAGGGGAGCATAATACCCAGGCTGTTTAACCCCGGCGCCACTTCAGGAGATAAGGCGGGATTGCCCCGGCTGCGCAGGAGAAGGATGGGGCGCTCGGGGGCAGTAAGAAGCCTCTCCTCCTCCGGGCTCAGGTGGCAGTATTTGCGGACCGTATCCAGGTCTCGGGCCATGAGGGCAAAGGGTTTCGTCTCCCGCCTTTTTCGCTCCCGCAACTCCCGCACCGCCTGCCAGTTGAGGGCATCGCAGGCCAGGTGATAACCCCCTATTCCTTTCACAGCCAGAATCTTGCCCGCCCGCAGGTAGTGGCGGGGGTCTCCGGTCACCTCATTACCTTCCCGGTCCACCAGTCGCAACTGGGGACCGCAACGGGGGCAGGCATTGGGTTCAGCGTGGAAGCGACGGTTGGCCGGGTCCTCGTATTCCCGCCGGCACTCTTCGCACATGGTAAAAACCGCCATGCTGGTGTTCTCCCGGTCATAGGGGACGGCGCGAATGATCGAAAAACGCGGCCCACAGTTGACACAGTTGATAAATTCGTAACCGTACCTCCTGTCCGCCGGATCCCGGTACTCTCGCAGACAGTCTTGACACAAGCCCACGTCGGGCGGGACAGTGACGGCCACATCGTCCGCCGGCAAGCTTTCGTGAATGAAAAAGGTCTCATACCCGACCGGTTCCCGGGGTAGCAGTTCCATTTCCTCAATACACGCCAGGGGAGGCAGATCGGACGGCAATTCGCTGACAAAACGCCGTACCGCCTCCGCCTCCCCTTCCACATGAATGTGGACGCCGCCGGAGGTGTTAATCACCCAGCCTTTTAGGCCGAGAGCCACCGCTTTACGGTACACATGGGGCCGGAACCCCACTCCCTGCACGGTGCCTCTCACCCTCAATTCGACTGCACGAGCCCCCTCAGGTAATTGTACCATGCTTCCATCCCTTCCCCTGTCAGTGCCGAAACCTGCAGTACCTTCATTTCTGGGTTAAGGGCTCTCACATCCCGATAAAAGTTGTCCACGTTGAAATTGCTGTAAGGCAAAAGATCAATTTTGTTGAGAAGGCACAGCCGCGTCCGGCGGAAAGTCACCGGGTATTTGGCCGGCTTGTCGTCTCCCTCCGGCACAGAAATGATAACCACTTTCTCATCTTCTCCCAAATCGAAAGAAGAAGGACAGACCAAATTGCCGACGTTCTCGATAATGAGGAGCTTAATCTCCTTCAGCGGCAGCTCTTCCAGAGCCTTCTTTACCATAGCCGCATCCAGATGACAGCCGCCGCCGGTGTTAATCTGGACCACAGGCACGCCGTGACGCCCAATCCGCTCCCCGTCTCGGGTAGTCATCAAATCCCCTTCGATGACAGCCAACGGCAGCTCTTCTTTTAGATCGGCAATGGTCCGCTCGAGAAGAGTGGTTTTCCCTGCTCCCGGCGAGCTGATCAGGTTTACCACTTTGATGCCCAGTTCTTTAAGCAGGGCCCGGTTTTCACTAGCTACGTCCCGGTTGGCTTTGAGAACATTGGCTACTACTTTGATTTGCATTTTTTCACCTACTCCGCCTCAATATATTCTACCAGTAGCTCTTCTCCCCGGGTGAGCCGGACAAAATAACTGTGGCAGCGCGGACAGCCGGTGCCTGGCTGATAGGGGAACTTTTCTCCGCACAAAGAGCACTCGGCTTCCGCTGCCACTTCTTCTATCTCCAGCTCTGCCTCTTGATGGGGAGTGGAGACTACCGCCGCCGCAAAAGCAAACTGCAATGCTTCTGGACTGGCACCGCTCATGGTGCCCACCAGCAGCTTTATCTTTTTTAGTTTTTGCAACTGGTGCTGCCGAAGATGCTGCTCCACCAGTTCCAGGATACTAGCTACCAGCGCTGTTTCGTGCACCTTCCCACCCGTGTCGTTTAGATATTATCACATCGCCAGCAGGACGACAAAGCGGCAGGGCCGCCGGAATAATCCACCGCTGGGTGTGGGCAGTAAAACTCTCTTTCGTATGAGAAGAGGCAACACTAGGCTGGCCCCCATAAAGCCTACCCAGGAGAAAACAGCATAAACCCCGACAGGGAAGTTATATACAACCCGGGAAGCGCCGGAGAAGAAAAAAAGGATCACAAAGAAAACAGCCATCACCACCAGTTCCAACTTGATAATCAGGTTGTTCCCCTTCTCCACGGTCGTCACGGCAACCCGGTCTTCCCGAGCCAAAAACCGCAGCATAAGCATTATGGCCGCCAGGCCGGTGGAAGTTCCTGAAAGGACGAACAGCACCGGCAACAGGGGCGTGTCAGCCCACACTGGCTGGCCCGAGGTGGCCAGAAGAACACCAGTATAAGCTGCCACTACGAGGCAGGACAAACAGAAGGTGCATTTCCTGGCCGTCCCCGTCTCCTCACTTTTCCTGGGAACACCAAAAGGACAACCTACCGTGCAGTAGCTACAACCTATGCACATTTCTTGGTCGATAAAGACCACGTCAACGGCTCTCTTGCAGGCAGCTCCGGTAGGACAGACGGCTACACACTCTGGATTTTCGCAGTGCATGCACTGGCTTTTCAGATTTACACGCCACCACCATCTTCTTTTTCAACAAACTTTACCGTCGTCCAGGCATCGCCACCCGTCTCCGCTGCGCAGGTATACTTTTCCCCTAAGTTGTTGGCTTTTTTGCAGGCAGTGGCGCAGCTCACACAGCCGATGCAGTGGCTTGCATCGTGGAGCATCCCCAGGTCTTTAACACCAAGCATACCTGGAGCAGGCTGGGCAGGTTTTCCGATGCCGGCAAAAATTCCGGCGACAGTAAGCCCTGCCACCTGCAAAAACTTTTGCCGACCTATTCTCTTTTATTTTATCCTTCCTTCCTAGCAAAATGCAATAAGCTTTATTCCGCACCAATTTCTTCCTTCACAGTTCCACTACCGCCGGCAATTTTTCCGCCAGCCCCGGCGAAAGCTCCATCCCCCACGCAATTTCGCCGGGCTGAATGCCAATAAATTATCCCCTCCGGTCAGCAGCCGAGAAAACTGGCGATCTTGAGAATGTTCATGAGGTCGATTTGGTGCAGGGAAGTGCAGTGGTCCTTCAACCGGCTCTCCACAGCCTGCGGCCGGAAGCGGAACACCGCTCCTGCCTCCTGGCCGGCAGCCACGACGTCAACAATGATGATCTGTCCTGCCCGAGAAATTACCTCCAGGAGGTCAATCCCGGCCGTCACCCCTCATAAACCTCTACCCCAGGAGGAAACTCTTCCTTCCGCAGAGCCCGGACGACATGAACCTCTACGCCTTCATCCCGGAGGGGGATATTCCCTGCTCCCAGCACTACCTCCGACTTCTTCTCTCTCTTCTTCTGCACCATCCCCGCTACACCACGCGGAGCTTGACAATTTCACTGGTTTCCGGCAGGAGGGAGAAGAAGTGGGTTAATGTAATATTTCCATCGATGCGCAATTTTTACACCACCTTTTTCTGCAGGGGCAAAAGACGAAGGAATGACCGAGCTCATGGAGCCTATCCTCAATCAAATCCTTAAGGCCCAGGCTGCGGAGCAAATAGGTCAACTCTGCAGCACGCAATTTTCCAAATCCACCATTTCGGATCTCTGCAAAAACCTCGATCCCATTAGAAAGGGCTGGAACTCAAGGCCTCTAAAGGATAGTGGCTATCCCTTTGTTATTGTGGGTGCCAGGATAGGGTAGAGAATACGGCTAGGTGCGCCAGCGCGGCGTTCTGTTAGCTACAGGCATGAATGAAGAAGGCTGAAGGCAAGCATTAAAAAGCCGGTCGAGAAGGTAATCCCTTTTCACAGGACAAAACTTATGCCAGCAAGCCGTTCATCTAAACCAGAGGGATTTTACACAAAAATTTGGGCTTGTTCAGATGGTCCTCCGGCATTAAGGATTCAATGCTTACAAATTTAAATTGGTTAACTACTTCCCGATTTTCCCTTCTCAGCACGCTTATCACTCCTAAAATTTTTTTCTGATTCATTTACAACAAAAATGTGCTTTTTTGTGTAATTATGCAAAAAAACTGCCGACAAGCTACGTTGTCGACAGTCTGAAATTTCTATGTCGAAAAAGGTCTCTTCTTCAGCATGGCATAAAAAACACGCCAGTTTCTAAAGAACTTTCAGGTCTTCAAAATTTATTTGCAACTGGCGGTTCTTGCGCATGTACTCGACTATTAAAAAATCCAGTTCGCAGCTTTTCCGGTAAATAGTTTCGTCAAGAAAAGAAAAACCTTTTTTACCAACCAAACGGGCCAGTTCCCGCTGTTTCTTCCTAATTTCCTGCAAAGCTCTGTCCGCCATTTTCCCAACCCCCAGCTACTTTTTAGGGTTATTATTCGACACTGGCAACAAATTTCCTGCTTTTTCATCCCTGTTTTAACAAAAATTTCTACATCAGCAAACATCAGCCTGCCAGGGGAGGGTGGCAAGAATCTGCAAAACTTCCCCTCTGGTCTCGGGAGTTACATAGATGCCCACCAGCCCCTTTTCTGCCGCCAGAGGGACGGCAAAACCCAAGTGGGAATAACCCTCAAAAATTCGCGTTAGGTAATAAATATGAGGAATTTCCACCCTGACCCGAATGAGATATTCCGGGCCCACTTCCCCAATGTTTAATCCGGCGCCTCTTTTATAGCGCCCCATAGTTTTTTCCTCCCTTGGGAGTTTTTTTATTTTGCTATCAAAATCCACTCAACTATGCCAAGAAAAAAGCTCCCTCCGGGAGCAGGAAATCAAATTCATATATCCCTGGTTTCTTTCCGTATCCGATAACCCTGGCCGGTACCAAAAGCTACACCGCGAACTCGCCGCCGCTGCCTTCTTTCCCTCTCACCCAGGCGCCGGCGGTTGCTCCCATCCAAAAACAGTTCCCATCGGGGCACGGGATTCACCTCCTGTTAGTTTGGCTGCAACTTTATTATTCTCCCGCCCCCTCTTTTTAATTCCGCGGAATTAAACCAGGCCGGGGAAACCCTGCTGGCGCAGCGCTTCGTAAAGAACAATGGCCACTGAACTGGAAAGGTTGAGAGAACGTACCCCTTCCCGCATAGGAATTCTTAAGCACTGGTTCGGGTAAGCTGCCAGCAAATCTGCCGGCAGCCCTCTGGTTTCCGGCCCAAACACTAAGTAGTCGTTCGGCTGAAAGTTTACTTCCGTGTACCATCTTTTCCCGCGGGTGGAAAAAAACCAGAGTCTCTCCCCGCTGCAGTGAGCAAGGAACTCCTGGAGACTGTCGTGGTAAGTAATATCCACTAGATGCCAATAATCCAGCCCTGCTCTTTTTAAATACCGGTCCTCGGTCGAAAAACCAAGAGGCCGAACTAAGTGAAGTTTAGTGCCGGTTACCGCACAGGTGCGGGCAATGTTGCCCGTATTTTGGGGAATCTCCGGCTCAACCAAAACGATGTGCAACCTTCAACACCTGCCTAACGTCGCAGCGCCCGGTAACCAATATCCCGGCGGTAGTGAGCGTCCTGGAAGCTAATTTTTTCTACGGCCGCATAAGCATTGCGGACAGCCGTGGCAATGTCCGGACCCAGGGCAGTTACTCCTAAGACCCGTCCACCGGCAGTCACTATCTGCCCGTCTTTTTCCGCCGTACCAGCGTGGAAAACCACCGTTCCTTCCGGCACATCATCCAGCCCAAAAATGGGGAAACCTTTGCGGTAGCTGCCTGGGTAGCCGCCGGAAGCCATTACCACACACACCGCCGCTTCCGGTCGCCATTTTATCTCCACTTGGTGAAGCCGTTCCTCAATTACTGCTTCCATAATCTCCACCAGGTCCGACTCCAGCCGCACTAAAACAGCCTGGGTTTCCGGATCGCCAAAGCGGGCGTTAAACTCCAGCACTTTCGGACCATCCTGCGTGATAATCAAACCGGCATAAAGAACACCTTTGTACGGCCGCCCTTCCGCTGCCAGCCCCTGGACAGCCGGAAGAAGGATGCGATCGTAAACATACCGAGCAATTTCATCGGTATAAACCGGTGCCGGCGAATAGGCACCCATTCCTCCCGTATTGGGACCCTGGTCCCCGTCAAAAACCCGCTTGTGGTCCTGGGAAGAGACCATGGGAACCACGGTACGGCCGTCGGTAAAGGCCAGAATACTCACTTCTTCCCCTTCCAGGTACTCTTCCACCACCACCCGGTTGCCGGCATCGCCGAACACCTTGTTCTCCATAATGTCCGTCACCGCCTGCAGGGCCGTATCCACGTCCTGAGCAACAATTACCCCTTTACCGGCCGCCAGACCGTCGGCCTTGACTACTACCGGCGCTCCTATTTCCCTAATGTATTCCTTGGCCTCATCAGAATTGGCAAAGGTGCGGTAGCGGGCGGTAGGGATCCCGTATTTCTCCATTAACTGTTTGGCAAAGGCCTTGCTGCCTTCGATTTCAGCCGCCTTCTTCGTCGGTCCGAAAATGGTCAGCCCTTCGGCCGTAAAGGCATCAACAATCCCCGCCGTAAGGGGTGCTTCCGGCCCCACGACCGTCAAATCTATTTTTTCCTCCCGCGCAAAACGCACCAAAGCATCAATGTCCTCCGCCCCGATGTTCACACAGGTAGCCTGCCGGGCAATACCGGCGTTACCGGGAGCACAGTAAATCTCCTCTACCCGGGGACTCTGGGCAATCTTCCAGACGAGGGCATGTTCTCGGCCTCCGCCCCCAACGACCAGAACTTTCATATACTCTCGCTGCCTCCTTCCGGAGTTAGAGATTTGCGGGCAGCGGTCTTCGTCCTCCAAAACCGTTGCCCGGTTTTTTCTTAGTGCTTGAAATGTCTCATCCCGGTAAAGATCATTACGATGCCGTACTCATCCGCTGCTTTAATTGACTCCTCGTCCCGCAAAGAACCGCCAGTTTGGATGATAGCGGTAATACCGGCTTTGGCCGCTTCATCCACCGTATCGCGGAAGGGGAAGAAGGCATCGGAAGCCAACACCGCCCCCTTTGCTTTTTCACCGGCTTGGGCCAGGGCAATCCGCGCCGAGGTAACCCTGTTCATCTGACCAGCTCCTACCCCTAATGTACACTTATTCTTGGTCACAACTATCGCATTGGACTTGACGTGCTTGACCACTTTCCAGGCAAAAAGGAGTTCCTCCAGTTGTGCCGGCGTAGGCTGGGCCTTGGAAACCACCTTTAGCTGTGCCGGATCCAGACGGCCAGCATCAACAGTTTGCACCAGCAAACCGCCATTGACCGCCTTCAGGTCCCATCCCTGCTGGGGTCCCGCAGGCATACCGTCCGTCTTCAACAGACGCAAATCTTCTTTGGTTTTAAAAATTTCCAGAGCCTCCGGCGTAAAGTCGGGGGCAATGATTACCTCCAGGAAAGTCTTTATCATTTCCTGGGCTGTAGCCCCATCTACAGGCCGGTTGCAGGCAACAATACCGCCGAAGGCAGAAACGGGGTCGGCCTCAAAGGCCGCCACGTAAGCATCCCGTAACTGCGGCCGGCTGGCCACACCGCAGGGATTGTTGTGCTTGATAATTACCACCGTGGGCTCGTCGAACTCCCGCACCAGTTCGAAGGCGGAGTTGCTGTCCATAATGTTGTTGAAGGAGAGTTCCTTCCCTTGCAACTTGACCGCCGTTGCCACACCCGGCGTAACAGCGCCAGGCAGGCGGTAAAAGGCCGCTTTTTGATGGGGGTTTTCTCCGTAACGGCAGTCCTGAGCTTTGATATAGGAAAGGTGCAAAACCGGTGGAAACTCCTCTTCCCCTCTCACCAGCCGGTTGAGGTAAGTACTTATGTAGGCATCATACTCGGCAGTATGGGTGAAAGCTTCGGCCGCAAGGGCCATACGGGTTTCCCGGCTTACTTCCCCTTTTTCCCTCAACTCCCGAATAACGTCATCGTAACGTTCCGGATTAACAATTACCACCACGTGCTCAAAGTTTTTGGCCGCCGCCCGCACCATGGTGGGACCGCCGATATCGATGTTTTCAATGGCCTCTTCCAGCGTAACCCCGGGCTTGGCAATGGTCTGACGGAAGGGATACAGGTTTACCGCCACCAGGTCGATAAGGCCGATGTTGTGCTCCTCCAGTTGCTTGAGATGCTCAGGAGTACGCCGGGCTAAGATACCGCCGTGGATGTACGGGTTCAGGGTTTTTACCCTACCGTCGAGAATCTCGGGAAAGCCGGTAATTTCCGTGACATACCGGGCCTCGATTCCGTTTTCTTTCAGAGTCTTAAAAGTACCGCCGGTAGAAATAATCTCGAACCCCAGCTCCTTTAGAGCCCGGGCAAACTCCACTACGCCGGTTTTATCAGAAACGCTGATAATCGCCCTCCGCATCACTCTTCCCCCTTTTCCTCACCTTTTGGTTTTATGTACACTTTCCGTCCCCTCACTTCCAGGCGACCCTCGGCAAAAAGCTGAATAGCCTCAGGATAAATCCGATGTTCCTCTTTGAGAATCCGGGCTGCCAGGGTGTCCTCTGTGTCATCCTGCTCCACCGGCACCACCGCCTGAAGAATGATAGGCCCCGTATCCATTCCCTCGTCGACAAAATGGACGGTACAGCCGGAAAAGCGCACTCCGTATTCCACCGCATCCCGTTGCCCGTGGGTTCCCGGAAAAGCCGGCAAAAGGGCCGGGTGGATGTTCATGATGCGGTTGGGGTAGGCCTCGAGGAGAACCTTTCCCACCAACCGCATGTAGCCGGCTAAAATAACCAGCTCCACCTCATACTTTTGCAGGAGGCGGAGGATTTCTTGCTCATACTCCTCTTTGTTAGGGTAAGCACGCGGATTCACATAAAAAGCAGGAATACCGGCGCTTCTGGCCCGTTCTAAGGCCATGGCCTCTTCTCGGTCGCTGACCACCACTCTTACCCGGGCGTCCAGACGCCCTTCGGCAATGGCATCCATGATAGCCTGGAGATTGGAACCCCTGCCGGAAGCCAGGACCCCTAAGTTCACCGGCTTAACCGCCACTTTACCACCCCCTTGTTACTCCCGGTAAATAACCTTCCTCTCCCCTTCCTCTATCCAGCCAATTTCATACACTTCTTCACCCATCTCTCGCAGGGCTGCCACGACTTTCTCCCGCTCCCTGGCCGCTACCACCAGCACCATCCCTATCCCTAAGTTGAAGGTGCGGCGCATCTCCCTTTCCGCTACCCGGCCCCGCTCCCGGAGAAAGGCAAAAACAGGCGGTTCCGGCCAGGAGCCGGGACAGACAACTGCCGCTGTTCCCGGCGGAAGAATCCGGGGAATGTTCTCGGTAAGACCGCCGCCAGTAATATGAGCCAAACCGCGAACGTCATACCGTTCCAAGAGAGGAAGAACGGTTTTTACGTAGATACGAGTGGGCTTGAGGAGTTCCTCGGCTACGGTGCATCCCAACTCAGAAACGTAATCATCCACTTGCAGTCCGGCCACTTCAAAAAAGATCTTCCGGGCCAGGGAATAGCCGTTGCTGTGCAGCCCTGAAGAAGGCAGGCCCAGAAGTACATCGCCGGGTTCAATCCTGCTGCCGTCGATCAGCCGGTCTTTTTCCACCACACCCACGGCAAACCCGGCGATGTCATATTCGTCCGGACCGTAGAAACCGGGCATCTCTGCCGTCTCGCCTCCTAAGAGGGCGCAACCGGCCTGGCGGCAGCCTTCGGCAATTCCCGCCACAATCTGGGCCACCTTTTCCGGCACCAGACGACCACAGGCCAGATAGTCCAGGAAGAAGAGAGGCTCTGCCCCCTGGACCAGGATATCGTTCACGCACATGGCCACAGCGTCAATACCAACGGTATCATGTTTATCGGCCATAAAAGCCACCGCCAGCTTAGTCCCCACACCGTCTGTCCCGGCAACCAGCACCGGCTGCCGGTACCTGCTCAGGTCTAAGGCAAAAAGGCCGCCGAAGCCACCAATGTCGGTCAAAACCCCCGGCCGGAAGGTGCTGCGGACATGATCTTTTATCAACTCCACCGCCCGGTTGCCGGCGTCAATATCCACCCCGGCCGCCGCATAGGTAAGCCCTTCTTTTTCCTGCTCCGGCATCATTTTTTCCTCCTTCTGCCAAATCAATCGCCTTCCAGGGCCAACTTGCGCACATCTTCCTTTATGGGAATGGGATAATTGCCGTCGAAACAGGCCGTACAGAACTCCCCCCTCCGCTCACCAAAAACGGAAAGCAATCCCTCCAAGCTAAGGTAGTGGAGGCCATCGGCACCGATGAACTCCCGGATTTCTGCCACCGTTTTTTTAGCAGCAATTAACTCCTCGCGGCAGGAAGTGTCAATCCCGTAATAGCAGGGGTAAACGATGGGAGGCGAACTAACCCCCATGTGAACCTCCCGCACCCCTGCTTCCCGCAGCATTCGCACTATTTTACCGCTGGTGGTGCCACGAACGATAGAATCGTCGATCATCAGCACCCGTTTACCGGCCAGCACATCCCGCACCGGGTTAAGTTTCAGGCGCACGGCTAAATCCCGCATTTTCTGCTCCGGCTGGATAAAAGTGCGGCCGATATAACGATTTTTCATCAACCCCTCTTCAAAGGGAATGCCGGACTCTTCCGCATACCCCCGCGCCGCGGCCGTTCCGGAATCCGGCACCGGGATAACTATATCCACTTCCGGCCGGTACTCACGGGCTAACTGCCGCCCCATAGCCCGCCGCACGGCAGTAACATTAAAGCCGTCTATTTTACTGTCGGGACGGGCAAAGTAAATGTACTCAAAAATGCAGGTGGCCTTGCGGCTGCTTTCTCCCCCCCGGAAAGAACGAAGCCCTTTTTCATCGATGACGACAATTTCGCCAGGTTCCACATCCCGGATAAATTCCGCTCCCACCGTGTCGAGAGCGCAGGACTCGGAAGCGACCACGTAGCCATCGCCCAGCCTCCCTAAACAGAGGGGACGCACTCCGTGGGGGTCCCGGACTGCCAACAGCTTGTCCTCGGTCATCACCAGCAGGGAGTAAGCGCCACGAATAACCTTCATCGCCTCGGCCACGGCTTCTTCCACCAAGCGGCTACCGCCTTTCATGGCCCGGGCAATGACGTTCATAATAACCTCGCTGTCAATGGAAGACTGAAACAACGCTCCTTCCGCCGCCAGTCGGCGGCGAAGAGAGACCGCGTTTACCAGGTTGCCGTTGTGGGCTAGGGCCAGCATGCCGCTACCGTAGTAGCAAACCATAGGCTGGGCGTTGATGGCCAAGCTGGAACCGGTGGTAGAATAACGCACGTGACCACAGGCCATAATTCCCGGCAGAGCCGCCAGATCAGCCGGGGAAAACACTTCCGCCACCAGGCCCATGTTTTTGTGCAGCCGGATAACTCTCCCGTCCGCCACGGCAATACCCGCGCTCTCCTGCCCTCGGTGCTGCAGGGCATAAAGGCCGTAATAGGTGAGCTGTGCCACCGGCTGGCCGGGAGCATAAATGCCGAAGAGCCCGCATTCTTCCCGTAACTTTTCCTCCTCTTCAGCCGCGGCGGAAGGAAGAAGGTATTGCGACCTGAACATATCGTTCCACTCCCTGTAGCCCTGTCTTTTCGTTAAATTTCTTCCCCCGTCAGCCGGCGCAGAACCTCCCGGTAGGCTTCTTCCACATTGCCCAGGTCGCGACGGAAGCGATCTTTGTCCAGTTTTTCCCGGGTCTTAGTATCCCAGAAGCGACAGGTATCGGGGGAAATTTCATCAGCTAAAATTACTTCTCCGTGATGCAGACCAAACTCTAACTTGAAATCGATGAGATCGATGTTTTTCGTCCGGAGATATTCCCGCAGAATTTCATTGACCCGCAAAGCGATAGAAGCCATTTTTTCCACCTGTTCCGGCGTGGCCAAATTGAGTACCCGGATGTGGTACTCGTTGATCATGGGATCGCCTAATTCATCATTTTTGTAGTAAAACTCAAGCACCGGCTGGGAAAGAGGCGTCCCCTCGGCCAGCCCTAACCGCTTGGCTAAGGAACCAGCAGCCACGTTGCGGACCACCACTTCTACCGGAATAATTTCCACCTTCTTGACCACCTGCTCCGTGTCGCTCACCCGTTCCACAAAGTGGGTGGGTACACCGCGCTCCGCCAGAAGCTGGAAGAAAAAGGAGGAAATCCTGTTGTTAAGGACGCCTTTGTTGGCAATAGTTCCCTTCTTCTTACCGTCGAAAGCAGTGGCATCGTCCTTGTATTCCACCCAAACCAGATCGGGGTTATCCGTCGCAAATATTCTTTTGGCCTTTCCTTCGTAGAGAAAGTCCTTTTTCTGCACCATTTGCCCTCAAACCTCCTTTGGTTTTTACAGCCCAAACCGGGCAAAAATCCGGTCCACATGCCGCAGGTACCACTTGTAATCGAAGAGGGACTCTAATTCTTCCCGGGACAGATACTGGCTTACTTCCGGATCAGCAGCCAGAAGATCCAGGAAATTCTCCTTGGTTGCCCACACCCGCATGGCATTACGCTGGACCAGTTCGTAGGCCTTTTCCCGCAGCAGTCCTTTTTCCACTAAAGCCAACAGCACCCGCTGGGAATAAATGAGCCCCCGGGTCCGTTCCATATTTTCCAGCATGGTTTCCGGGTAAACCAGAAGGTTACTTATGGTTTTAATAGTCAGATGCAACATGTAGTCGAGGAGAATGGTGCTGTCGGGAATGATAACCCGCTCTACCGAGGAATGCGAAATATCCCGCTCATGCCAGAGGGCCACGTTTTCCAAAGCAGCCAGGGCATTTCCTCGCAGAATCCGAGCCAGACCGGAGATACGCTCCCAGGTAATAGGATTGCGTTTGTGGGGCATGGCAGAAGAACCCTTCTGCCCTTTGGCAAAATACTCCTCCACCTCGCGGATGTCCGTCCGCTGCAAGTTGCGCAGCTCGGTGGCAATCTTCTCTAAGGTCGCACCGATTACCGCAATAGTGGTCATGTATTCGGCATGACGATCCCGCTGGATAACCTGGGTGGAGATGGGAGCAGGTTTCAACCCTAATTTTGCACAGACCCGTTCCTCAACCTCCGGCGGAATATTGGCATACGTACCTACTGCTCCGGAAATTTTTCCCACGCTGATAGTCTCTATCGCCCGCCGCATCCGCTCAATGTTCCGCTCCGTCTCCGCCAGCCAGAGGAGGAACTTCATGCCGAAGGTTATGGGCTCAGCATGAATCCCGTGAGTTCGACCGATCATGGGCGTGTACTTGTATTCCCGCGCCTTCTCCCGCAAAACATCCCGCAAGGTTTCCAACCGGCGCAGGAGTAGTTCACCTGCTTCTTTCATCAGCAGACACTGGGCCGTATCCACCACGTCGGAAGAAGTCATGCCCATGTGGATGTATTTCGATTCCTCGCCCACGTATTCGGCCACGCAGGTGAGAAAAGCGATAACGTCGTGATTGGTGGTTTTTTCGATCTCGTTAATGCGCTCCACATCAAAACGGGCTTTGCGCTTAATTGCTTCTACCGCTTCGGCCGGAATACGTCCTAACTCTGCCATGGCTTCACAGGCGGCTATTTCCACATCCAGCCACTTTTGAAACTTGTTCTCCAGAGTCCAGATCCGGCCCATTTCCGGCAAGGTATATCTTTCAATCAATGTCGTTTCCCTCCACCACTACTATTTTCTGTGTGTATTCGCCACAAGGAAGGATATTCCTTGTGAAAATTTAAAAAACTCACTTTTATTTTGCCATAAAGCCCTCTATCCCTTTTTCCTGCAACAGTTTATCTTTCTCCACTACTCCCTGGGCCATTTTTTCCCGCATCCGGCGCAACTTCTCTCTGATTTCCGGGTAGCGTCCACTCAAAATTTGAGCAGCTAAAATTCCGGCATTGCGGGCCCCGTTGATGGCAACTGTTGCCACCGGAACCCCGGGAGGCATCTGAGCAATAGCATAGAGGGCATCTACTCCCTGCAGAGAACCGGAACTAATGGGCACACCAATCACCGGTAGAACGGTAAAAGCGGCGATAACCCCCGGGAGATGCGCCGCCATTCCCGCTCCGGCAATGATGACCTCCACACCCTTTGCTTCTGCCTCCCGCACTAACTCTGCCGTGCGTTCCGGCGTCCGGTGAGCGGAAGAAATGTGCACCTCCGCCCTGATCCCCAACTCGGCCAGAACGTCCACTGCCCCCTTCATCACCGGCAAATCGGAATCGCTCCCCATAAATACCGCCACTAACACCTTACCTTCCATTCTTTCCCCTCCCAACAGTAAATCTTCTCCCCTACCCGTTCCTCCCAATTAAAAAACCCGGGCAGGTAGATTTCACGAGTGAAACCTACCCGTCCGGGTTTTTTCCCCCTCGGTGTAGCGCCGGCCTCCGGCGCCTGTGCCACTCGGACCAGACCGCACCCTGCCGGTGCGCGGAACCCTGAGGCACACTTTCCCTCGTCGGCAAAGGAAAACCTTCCCTCTCCAAAGACCAGCTTGCAATATTTATTATAGCCAAACCGTCAATAAAACGTCAACTTTCTTTCTACTGCCGTCCGTGTCAAGATTCAGTAGGTGACTTCTCCAAAAAAA
>JASUSC010000037.1 GCA_030446285.1 Eubacteriales bacterium
GGCAGGTAAGGTTGCTGGTAGTGGAGGTAGGGGAGGTTGTGCTTGTGATTGCTATGGAAGAATCTTTAAAATCGTGCAGCTTTTAGCAGATGCTGAGACCCTTGGGTAAAGAAAAGGTTTTAATAAGATTTATTTTTCCCACTCGGAGTTGACAGCTCCGCGGACCAAAGTAAGGTTGTAAGCAAAGGTAATTTTATGGTACTATAAAAGCAAGGAGGTAGTTTCAGGGGGGATTAAATAGTGAGAAAGAGAAGAAAGGGTGCAAACAGGTATTATCTGTTGGCAGGAGTGGCAGTTATTGTGATTTTAGCAGGGGGATTTTTGCTGGGAAGCCGGATTATGGCCCAGGCCAATAACCCCGTTCCCGGTTCGTCTTCCGATCCCCTTGTGGCTAAAAGTTATCTCGACAAGCAGTTAAGTGGTTTAACTTCCCAGTACGAGTCCCTGAAAAACCAACTTACTACTCTGCAAAGCAAGGTTGCCGCTTTGGAAAAACAGGTTGCGGAGTTAAAAAGCGTTATTAGCAGTTCTTCAGCCGGAGGAACAACTGCCAGTAATGTCAGGAAGGGAATAGTTACTGCAAGTTTACTTAACTTGCGGAATTACCCGTCAACGAGCAAAGGGAAGATAGTCGCTCAGCTGCCGGCCGGTACCGTACTCACCGTTTATATGGCTAAAACGAGTGGCGACTGGTATTATGTAAGTACTCCGGCCGGGAAGTATGGCTATGTTTACAAGGCGTACGTTAAACTACAATAGGTTGGAGGAAATGGTATTTTCTAAAAGGTTTTCAGGGCGGATTTTCAAAACGCCCTTTTTGTTTTTGTTACGGTATGGGAGGTAGGAAGAAGGTTGTAAACGGGGGAGAAAATATTTAAAATAAATGCGATTGCGATAAACGAAAAAGGGGGTCATGAATCTTTGTTTTTTCTTACGGTTGAAGAAAGTTTTGATGCTGCCCACAGTCTCCGCCATTACGAAGGTAAGTGTGCCCGCATCCACGGTCATACATGGAAAGTGGAAGTGGAGGTCGGTGGCAAAGAGCTAAACCGGGCCGGTATGCTTATCGATTTTTCCGTGTTGCGAAAAATGTTAAAGGAAATTTTGCAGGAATTTGACCACTGCTATTTGAACGAGGTAGCTCCTTTTGCCGAAGACGGTCTAAATCCTACGGCAGAAAACATAGCCTTCTACATCTACCGGAGGATGAAAGAAAAACTAGCTGGTGTGGCACCGGTTCTAAGAGTAGTGCAGGTAACGGTATTTGAGTCGGAGCGGGCCCGGGCGACCTATCGGGAGGGGGAAGAATGAAGGCAATCGTGCTTCTTTCTGGAGGACTGGATTCGGCGGTTAACTTAGCCTGGGCCTGTCGGGAAGGAGAAGCAGTTCTGGCCCTTACTTTTGCTTACGGCCAGCGGGCGGCTGAACGGGAAAAAGAAGCGGCGCGCCGGCTTGCGGCTTTCTATGGCGTACCCTGGCAGGTGGTGGAACTGCCCTTCCTGGCGGAAATTACCCGTACAGCCCTGGTGAACCGGGAAAAAGAAGTGCCTGTTCCGGCGGAACTGAGCGGAGAGGAGGCGGAGAGAACAGCCCGGGCCGTCTGGGTGCCCAACCGCAACGGGCTGTTTATCAACATTGCCGCCGCTTTTGCCGAGAGTTTAGGAGCGGATGCTATTGTAGTCGGCTTTAACCGGGAAGAGGGAACTACCTTCCCCGACAATACTCCCGAGTTTATGGAAGCCTGCAATCGAGCCCTTGCTTTTTCCACTCTCAATCGGCCCAGGGTGGTCAGTTACACCGTTGCTATGGACAAGGCGCAGATAGGAATGGCGGCCCGGCGGCTACGGGTGCCCCTGCAAATGGTCTGGAGTTGTTACCACGGGGGAGAAGAGCAGTGCGGCCGTTGCGAAAGCTGCCAGCGGCTGAAGCGCGCTCTGGCAGCAGTTGAGCAGGAAGGGGAGGGGTAAAGGATGCACCGGCTTTATCTCGATGAAGAAATAGAGTACGATGGTAGTCAGCTTTCTTCTCTCTGGATTTACCGACGCACTGGCTGCCGGGGAGACGCTATCGTCTCCTTCTGCGGCCCCTGCCGGGTGGAACCGGAAAAAGGGATGGTGGACTTGGAAGACGTACTGGCCGGGGAGGGGATTTTCAGCCCTTCGATGCTCCATTTTATTGCCGAATTTTTTGAAACCGACCTGGAAAAAGGGGTCCTGCGCCAGCGTACTCTGATTCACATTATCCGGGAGGCCATTTATAATACCGCCGGTAAATGGGTGGAAAGGGACGGAGACGATCTTTACTGGCAGGGCCGGAAACTGTCCGTTTCCATTGCTACAGCTTCGCCAGTTTCCACTCTCATTCATACTGGACTTAATATTTCGGCAGAGGGGACTCCCGTTCCGGCGGCAGCCCTGTCGGAAGTGGGGATAGAGGATATTCCAGCTTTTGCTGCGGCGATAATGGAGGCCTTTGCCCGGGAGATGGAGGGGATTAAAGAGGCCCGCTGCAAAGTAAAGTGGGTGCCGTAAGGGGGAAGGAAAATGGCCCGGGAGGGGTGGGTTAATGAGATTTTTTCTTCTGTCCAGGGAGAGGGACTGTGTATTGGGGAACGGCACCTGTTTGTTCGTTTGGCCGGCTGTAACCTCTCCTGCCGTTACTGTGACACTCAGTGGCGGCGGCAAGAGTTGGGCATGCTCCTGACCGGGGAAAAGGTCGTGACCTTTTCTAATCCCATTGCCGATGAAAAATTGCTGGAATTGCTGATTCGGCATTTTTTACCTGTTGGTCACGCAGCTATTTCTCTGACGGGAGGAGAGCCCCTCCAGCAAGGTGAATATATAGAGAATTTCGTCTATTTATTGCGCCGCAGGGGATTTAGTATTAAAATATTGCTGGAGACGAACGGTACTTTGTATACTCGGGCGGAAATTGCAGGTAAAATTGCAAATATCATCAGCATGGACATAAAGTTGCCTTCTGCCACTGGGTTGGATCCCTTGTGGGAGGAGCACCGGCTGTTTCTCCGGGGAGTATTAAAGGGAGGGGAGAAACCGCAGGTTTATGTTAAAGTGGTGGTGAAAGAAGGAACACCGGGAGAGGAAGTGGCAGAGGCAGCTTCGCTTGTGGCGGCTGAAGCACGAACTATACCTTTCGTTATCCAGCCGGTGACCCTCAAGGACGGAAAAGGCAAGCCTTTCATCGGAGTTTCTCCCGAGCGTCTTTTCCATTTTCACGAAGTTGCATCCCAATACCTGGACCATGTCCGGGTTATTCCACAAATTCATCCCTTTCTTGGGGTTAACTGAGGAGGTTTCTTATGGATAAAAAAAAGATAGAAACGGCCGTGAGAATGATTTTGGAGGCTATTGGCGAGGACCCGGACAGGGAGGGGCTAAGAGATACACCGGCCCGAGTGGCCAGAATGTACGAAGAAATTTTTTGCGGCCTGGAACAGGACCCCAGGGAACACCTGCAGATTCTGTTTAACGAAGGGCACGAAGAAATGGTGCTGGTGAAGGACATTCCTTTTTATTCTATGTGCGAGCATCACCTCTTACCGTTTTTTGGCAAGGCTCATGTAGCTTATATTCCGCGCGGTGGAAAAATCACCGGTTTATCCAAGCTGGCGCGAACTGTCGAGACCATTGCCAAGCGTCCTCAGTTGCAAGAAAGACTAACGGGCGCTATTGCCGACATGATTATGGAATGTTTAAATCCTCAAGGTGTGCTGGTGGTAGTGGAAGCAGAACATATGTGCATGACCATGCGGGGAGTGAAAAAGCCGGGTTCTCTTACTGTTACTTCGGCGGTGCGAGGAGTGTTTAAAACCAGCGAAGCTACCCGGGCTGAGGTCATGGCTTTGATTAGGGGCGGCAAGTAACTTGCTGGTAAAAGCCAAATATAATTTTTGTAAAAAAAGCTTCTGCAGGCTGATAAATTGTACTGCAGGAAGCTTTTCTTTTTGTGGCAATGTAGTTCTGTAAGGAGGGAACTAGCGTGGATGAACGGCAACAAGCAGGGGGACACGGGGAAGGAGAAAAGGGGAAGCTGGTTCTTATAGCCAGTCGTACTTTTTCTTCCTGGCCAGAAATGTACCGGGTGGTGGATTTTTTAAATAAAAATCTAAAGGACAAAGGAGTTATGTTCGGATTAACCAAAAAAGAAGACGAAATGATTCTGTCTGTCTACGAGTTTTCCTGATAAGCAGAAGTGAGGAAGGAGGCCGTTAATGCGCATACTTATTACCAACGACGACGGTATCTGGGCGGAGGGGATAAAGGCGCTGTGCCGGGAATTAGAAAAAGTAGGAGAAGTTACGGTAGTGGCGCCGGAAAAACAGCAAAGTGCTTCCGGTCACGGCATTACCACTCACAAACCCCTCCGGGCCCAGCTGGTGAAGTTTAGAGAAAGTAAAGCTAAAGGGTTTGCGGTCAACGGGACGCCGTCGGACTGCGTTAAGCTGGCCATCGAGGCTCTCATGCCGGAACCTCCCCACCTGGTGGTATCGGGAATTAATTTTGGACCCAATTTAGGGACAGATATTCTTTATTCGGGAACGGTGTCGGGAGCTCTGGAAGGAGCTATCAACGGCGTACCTTCCTTTGCCGTCTCGCTGGCCACCCATGAAGATCCGGATTTTACTTACGCGGCTCGTTTTGCCGCCCATTTAGCGCAAGTTTTGCAGGGGAGAAAACTGCCGGGGGAAATTCTCCTCAACGTCAACGTTCCTCCTCTGCCGGCTGGGGAGATAAAAGGGGTTCAGGTGACCAGGCTGGGACGGCGCAAATATGTGAACATCTTTGAACGGCGGGTGGACCCGCGCGGGCGGGAATATTTCTGGTTGGGTGGCGATGCCCTCGATATTGACAACGAACCGGGAACCGATATCCATGCTGTACAGAACGGTTATATCTCTATAACTCCTATTCATTTCAATCTCACCAGTTTTGAGAGCATGAAGGTTATAGAAGAGTGGAAAATAAACTTGCCCCGGGACTGGTAAAACAGGGGCTTTTTTGTTGCTTTGCCGGCTTGGGTGGTAGGGTATTGTCTTTATTTTCCCGGGAAAAGACGTTTTAAAGGCTCGAGAAGGTCGGTAAAGAGAGACGGGGGAACTATTTTCCACCAGAAGAGGAGCCAGGTGTAGAGAAGAACGGCAACAGCGAGGGCGGCCAGAAGCTGGAGCCAGGGTGGGACGGTGCCGGTTAAAGCGAGGAGGTAGTGGCAGGCGGCTGCGCCTAGGGTCATGACGGCGGTAGCGGCTGCCGGTTTGAGAAGGGTGGAGTGCACGGAGAGGGTCAGGCCGCAGCAGCGGGCGACGAAAATCAGATTGAGGAGGGATTCAAGAAGAAACTCGGCGTTGATGGCCCAGGCAATGCCTTTAACGTTCCAGCCTGGCCAGGAGGTGAGGTAGTAGAGGAGCCCTATCTTTACTGCTGAGGAGACTACCATGGTGAGGAGGGGAATGAGGGGGCGTCCCAGTCCCTGGAGAATGGCGGCGGCGGTGTGGTCCAGGTAAAGGAAAAAGCCGCCCAGGGCCAGGATTTGCAACAGGGTACCGGCTTCCGGGCAGTGGAAAAGGAGGCCGGTAATCTGGTAAGGAAAGAGGGCGAAAATAGCCATGGCCGGAAAGGCTACTAGGAGGGTTAACCGGAGGGATTCTTCGCTGCGGTAACGGACTACAGTGGGGCTGACACTCTGGGCATGGGAGAGGGCCGGGATGATGGCGGTGGCCAGGGCGGTGGTGACAGTGGTGGGGAAAAAGATGAGGGGAATGGCAATGCCGTTGAGCTGGCCGAAAATTTCCGTACTCCTTGTTACTGTCATCCCGGAGGCCAAGAGACGGGCGGGGATGATGGCGGCGTCAACGGTGTAGAGGAGGTTGCTTACTACCCGGTCAAGGGTGAGGGGCCAGGCGAGGGTAAACATTTCCTGTTTTATCTGGGGAGCCAAAGCAGTGGGGGGAGTTGTAGTCAGCGAAGAGCGCTGAAAGTAGAAAAAGAGGAGACATACCAGGAGACCAGCGGTTTCCCCGGCGGTAACACCGGCGGCCAGCCCGGCACTGGCGGCACCAAGGTTGTGCTTAAAAAAAAGAGAGGTGGTAACTCCTACGGCTATCCGGACTATTTGTTCTACCGTTTGCCCTACGGCGGAAGGGATCATGTTCTGGCGCCCCTGGAAGTATCCCCGGAAGACGGAGGAGACGGCCACGATGATGATGGAAAGGGCCAAGACATACAGCGAGGGGAGAGCTGCTGGGTTGGCGAGAAAATGGTCTTTTATGATAGGCGAGAGGACAAAAAGAAGGAAGGTGAAGAAGAGAGAGAGAAGGAAGACCGTTTTCAGAGCCAAGCGGAGAATATAGTTTTCGACGGTGGGGCTGATGGCGCCGTAGTAGGCAACCAGGCGGGAGACGGCTACGGGGATGCCGGCGGTGGAAAAGACGAGAAACAGGCAGTAAAAGGGATAAACCATGTTTAAAAGTCCTATTCCTTCCGCCCCCACCAGCCGAATGACTACTATCTGATAAAAGAAGGCAAGAAAGCGGTTGAACAGATTGGCCAAAAAGAGAATAAGGGTTCCGGACAAGAAACCGGCCATAAGTCTCCCCCTGCTGGTACTTGGTCGGTAAAAAATCTATATGCAGGGAAAGGAGAAATATTGCCCGGGAAAAAGGCTGGAGAGAAATTAATGAAGGAAGTGACTGTCTGGGATTTCTGGTATAATTAGAAGAAGGTAGAGGAAAGCCTGAGCAGGGGGAGAAAGTCCTTGCAAAACTATACTCCAATGATCCGCCAGTATTTAGAGATAAAAAACCAGTACCGGGACTGCATTTTGTTTTTCCGTTTAGGTGATTTTTACGAGATGTTTTTTGAAGATGCGGAAACGGCAGCCCGGGAACTGGAGATAGCGCTTACAGCCCGGGACGGGGGCGGTGGCAAAAGGGTGCCCATGTGCGGTGTACCCTATCATGCGGCCGAGGGTTACATTGCCCGGCTTCTGGAAAAAGGTTACCGGATTGCCATCTGTGAACAGATGGAGGATCCAGCCCAGGCCAAGGGTATTGTGCGCCGGGAGGTAACCCGGGTAATAACTCCGGGGACCGTGCTGGAGGCCAGCCTCCTGGATGAAAAACAGAAGAACTATCTGGCGGGGCTGGTGATTGGTCACAAGGGCATAGGTCTGGCGGCGGCTGAGGTTTCTACTGGTGAGTTTTTAGTGGCGGCTTTAAAGGGAGATACAGCTTTGGATATGGCGGTGGACGAACTGGTGCGGCTGAATCCAGCCGAATTACTTTTAGGGGCCCCCGATGAGGAGGAGGCCCGTTTTCGTCGGCGTATAGAGCGAACGGGTTGGCGGATACCGGCCCTGCACCGCCGGCAGGTTGCGGGACCGGCTGCGGCGGCCCAGGTGGTAGTCGAGGCTTTTAACCTCACTTCTCCCGCGGCTCTGGATTTAGAGGGGGAAGAAGAAGCTCTGGCAGCCGTTGCCGCAGTGCTGGAGTTTATTAAAGAAACCCGCAAGGAGATTCCTGCTCATCTCAATCCTCCCCGCCGTTATCACCCCGGGAGTTACATGCTCTTAGATGCCGCTACCCGCCGCAATCTGGAGTTAACCCGCACCATGCGGGAAGGGAAGAGCAGGGGCTCCCTCCTCTGGGTGTTGGATCGGACTTCCACGGCCATGGGAGGGAGGATGCTCAAGAGCTGGGTGGAGCAACCCCTCACCGATGTTAACGCTTTAAATGAACGATTAGATGCGGTGGAAGAGTTAGTGCGGGATTCTTTCCTGCGCGAGCAGCTTACGCTGGAGTTGAAACGGGTCCATGATCTGGAACGGCTGGTGGGTAGGGTAGCGTGCGGCAACGCGGGGCCTCGGGACCTTCTGGCCTTGCGCCAGTCGCTGGCGGTTCTTCCGGCGATCAAGGAACTCCTAGGCGGTGCAAGGGCCAAGGGGTTACAGGAGGTAGCGGCAGCTATCGAACCCCTGCCGGAACTGCGGGAGAAACTGGAAGCTGCTCTCCACGACGACCCGCCCGTGACGTTGAAGGAAGGCGGTATCATTAAAGACGGCTGGCACCCGGAGGTGGACCGTCTGCGCCGGGCGGCCCGTGACGGTAAGCAGTGGATTTTGGAGTTGGAAGCTCGCGAGCGGGAACGGACAGGGATTAAATCCCTCAAAGTGGGTTACAACCGGGTTTTTGGCTACTACATAGAAGTAACCAAAGCTAACACTGCCCTGGTGCCGCCCGATTACCAGCGCAAGCAGACCTTAGCCAATGCTGAGCGCTACATTACGCCCGAGTTGAAGGAAATGGAAAACACCATTTTGGGGGCGCAGGAGCGGGTATGCCAACTGGAATACGAATTGTTTCTGCAACTGCGGGAGGAAGTGGCTGCCCGGCGGGAACAAATTCAACAGACGGCCAGGGCTCTGGCTCGTTTGGACGCCCTCTGCTCTCTGGCGCGGGCGGCGGTGGAAAACGGCTATACCCGCCCGGTAGTTAGCAACGACGACGCTATTAAAATATACAACGGTCGCCATCCAGTCGTAGAAAAAATGCTTCCGCCCGGCACTTTTGTCCCCAACGACGTGATTCTGGACAACCACGAGCAACGCCTGCTCATTATCACCGGTCCCAACATGGGCGGCAAGAGTACCTATATCCGCATGGCTGCCCTTATAGTTCTCATGGCCCAGATCGGCTCTTTTGTTCCCGCGGACCGGGCTGAGATCGGGATAGTCGACCGCATTTTTACCCGGGTGGGGGCGGCCGACGACCTGGCGACTGGGCAGAGCACTTTTATGGTGGAGATGAACGAGGTGGCCAATATCCTCCGCAATGCCACTTCCCGGAGCTTGGTAATTTTAGATGAAGTGGGGCGGGGTACCAGCACCTATGACGGTCTCAGTATTGCCTGGGCCGTTACGGAGTATATCTACGATCCCCGGCGAATCGGAGCTAAAACCCTTTTCGCCACCCATTACCACGAACTCACCGAACTGGCGGAGATGTTGCCGGCGGTAAAAAACTACCGGGTAGCGGTGCAGGAAGAGGGAGAAGACGTAGTCTTCCTCCGCAAAATCCAGCCGGGAGGGGCCGATAAAAGTTATGGGATTCAGGTGGCCAGGCTGGCAGGGCTGCCGGTGGAAGTTTTAAACCGGGCCCGAGAAATTCTCAAGAGCCTGGAGCGTCAAGAAGACGCCGGCAAGCGGGTGCGGGAGAGCATTTTGTCTTTTAGTGCTGGAGGAGACGACCTGGCTGCCGGGAAACAACTGCAGCTTTTCCCTGAGTATGTCGCGGAACCTCACCCGCTGCTGGAGGAGATTAAGAAGTTAAATATTGCGACTATTACTCCTCTTGAAGCCCTGAACATCCTGAACGATCTCCAGCAGAGATTGCTGGCGGAAGAGACCGGCAAGAAAGGCCACGGGGTGAACGGGGGCAGGAGAGAGGAGAGGGGGAAAACAGGTGCTTATCGGAATTGATGTGGGTGGAACGTTTACCGATGCGGTGGCGGTGAAAAACGGCCGGGTGCTGGCCTGGTATAAAAGCAAAACCAGCCCGGAAGACCTGCTGGGCAGTCTGCTTTCGGCTCTGGACGGCGTTCTCCGGGAAACGGGCGGAGAACGGCCGGAGAGGGTGACTTTTAGCACCACCCTGGTGACCAACCTGATTGTAGAGAAAAAATATGAGCCAGCTGCATTAATCCTGATTCCCGGTCCTGGCCTCAACCCAGATGATTATCCTTTTGGCGAAGGGGTATGGGTGGTGGAAGGGGCGATAGATTACCGGGGGAGAGAGATAGTTCCTCTCAACCGGGAACAAGTGCGACAGGCGGCGCTGCAAGCCAGGGAAGCAGGGTACCGGAAAATAGCGGTTGTCGGCAAATTTTCCCAGCGCAACAACGCCCACGAAAATCAGGCCCTGGAGATAATTACTTCTGTCTATCCTGAAGCCGAGATTTTTCTCGGGCATGAAGTGAGCGGTCAGTTGAATTTTCCCCGGCGGGCCGCCACCACCCGTTATACCGCGGCTACTGCCAGCCGCGTGCGGGATTTTTGCCGGGCAGTACAGGCGGCGCTGCGGGAGCGGAAAATTGATGCCCCGGCTTTTGTTCTCAAGGCCGACGGCAGTTCTCTTCCCTTGGAAATAGTGGAGAAGTGGCCCCTGGAAACAGTTTACTCGGGGCCGGCGGCCAGTGCGTTAGGAGTGCTGGCGATGACGCCGCCGGGGGAGACCACGGTGGTCATCGATATCGGTGGTACCACCACCGACCTGGCCCTGATTTTAAGCGGATTTCCTCTCCTCTCTTCCCGGGGAGCGGTGGTGGAAGGAATAAACACCTCTGTGCGTTCTTTAGCGGTCCGCTCCCTTCCCCTAGGCGGAGACAGCCCCCTTCTACTGCGGGAGGGACGGGTGGAATTAGGACAGCAGCGGCAGGGACCGGCCCGGGCGGCAGGTGGACCCGTGCCTACTCTCACCGATGCCCTTAACGTTCTGGGTCTGGCCCGGTACGGTGATGTGGAAGCGTCCCGCACAGCCTTAGAGGACCTGGCCCGCCTGAGCGGTCAAGAAGGAGGAGAAGATTTGGCGCGCCAGGCGGTGGAGCAGGCGGTGGCCACGGTAAAGCGGGGCGTGGACGAAATGTTCCTGGCGTGGGAGCAAGAGCCGGCCTATCGGGTATGGGAAGTGATGCAGCCCCGGCGCGAGCGGCCCCGCAACGTAGCCGGTGTCGGCGGGGGTTCCCTGGGTATGGCAGAAGCGGTGGCTCAGGCTCTCGGCTGCCGGCCTCTCACTGTTCCCTATGCTCCTGTGGCCAACGCTGTGGGAGCGGCGGTAGCCAGGCCGACGGTTACCGTCACTCTCCGACTGGATACCGAGCGGGGAATTTTCTCCGTCCTGGAAGAAGGTTACCAGGGTACCCTGAGCCGTAGCGGGCGCTTTGGCGAAGAAGATGCTCTCAATCTGGCCCGGGAATGGCTGGAACGCCGGCGGCAGCGTTTAGGTGTAGATGATGCCGGTGAGGAAGAGATAACAGAAAAAGAGGTCTTTAACGTGGTCCGGGGATGGGTTACCACTGGCAGGATTTACCAGATAACTTTGCAGAGCGGTCGCGGCATTCTGACCTGGGTGATAGGGGGTGAAGTTAATGGCTGATAAACTGGGACTTTGCTTTTTCCCGGCCTTTGACTGGGCTATTTCTCCCACCCATCCCGAACGGGAGGAACGGCTTCTCTACACCCGGGATCAGCTTTTTGAAGAAGGGGTCATGGACCTACCGGGCATCAAGGAGTACCGGCCGGGAGTAGCTTCCTACAAAGACATTGCCCGCGTCCATTTCTGCTTGCCCGACGTGGCCAGTCAGGTAACGGAAGCCCACCTCATTGCCGCCGGGGGAGCCATCACCCTGGCCGAGGCCTGGCGGCGGGGGGAGGTGGAGCGGGCCTTTGCCCTGGTGCGGCCGCCCGGCCACCACGCCATGCGGGTGGTGCACGGTAACCGGGGTTTCTGCAACATCAACAACGAGGCTATCATGGTAGAGTACCTGCGGCAGAAATACGGCATCCGGCGCGTGGCTATAGTGGATACCGATGTTCACCACGGGGACGGCACCCAGGATATTTACTGGCACGACCCGGACGTTCTCTTTATTTCCTTCCATCAGGACGGCCGCACTCTTTATCCCGGCACCGGTTTTGCCAACGAACTGGGAGGACCTCTGGCGCTCGCCCGGACTATTAACATCCCCCTTCCCCCCGGGACCACCGACGAGGGACTCCACTACGTCATCGATAACCTGGTCCTGCCTATTTTGGCCGACTTTGCTCCGGAGCTGGTCGTCAATTCGGCTGGTCAGGACAACCACTACACCGATCCTCTGGCCAACATGCGGGTTTCAGCTCAGGGCTACGCCCGCTTAAATGAAAAACTCGCCCCTGACATCGCCGTTCTCGAGGGGGGCTATGCCATCGAGACAGCCCTTCCCTACGTCAACTTAGCCATTGTCCTGGCCATGGCCGGGCGAGACTACAGCCGGGTGGTGGAGCCTGACTACGATCCGGCCCGACTTACCCTTTCTCCGGAAAAGATGGACTACATAAAAAGACTAACTGCCCAGTTGCGGGAAATTTGGGAGCACAGGGATCGGCTTGATTGGGAACGCATTTACAGCGGGAAAGATTTTTATCAGCGCAGCAAATCCATTTACTATGACACCAGTAACATTCACGAAGAACAGGTGGAAAAGCTGCGCCTCTGCCCTGACTGCCACGGTTATCTAACTATTGAAACTACCGCCTTCCATTCCCGGGGGAGGAGGGTACGGGCCTACTGCATAACCGTTCCTTTCTTAGGATGCGAAAATTGCCGGCAGCGGGCGTATGATGACTTTCAGGCGGCAATCAAGAAGGGGCTGTACGATTTCGTTCTCATCCAGGACCGGGTGGAAGACAGGTACTACACCCACAACTGCCACACTGGCAAGACGGAAGAGATAACGTAAAACTGCGGGGGCTTGTTATGGGACGGATAAAAGTTCTGGATCCGGAAACGGCGGGGAAAATAGCCGCCGGAGAAGTGGTGGAAAGGCCGGCTTCGGTGGTAAAAGAGCTGGTAGAAAACTCCCTCGATGCTGGGAGTACCCGGATCAGTGTGGAAATCAAGGGTGGGGGACTGGAACTCATTCGGGTCACGGATAACGGCTGCGGTATTGAGCAGGAAGACGTCCGTCTGGCCTTTCAGAGTCACGCCACCAGCAAAATTTCTGCAGCGGAGGATTTAGAGCGGGTGACCTCCTACGGCTTTCGGGGAGAAGCCTTGCCCAGCATCGCTGCTGTGGCGCGCGTGACGGTGGTTACCCGCCCGCCGGAACAGGAGTACGCCTGGCGGCTGGTAATAGCCGGGGGCGAAATTTTAGAGGAAGGGGTAGCTGGGGGACCGCCGGGGACCACGGTTACCGTCGCCGATCTGTTTTTCAACACTCCCGCCCGGCGGAAATTTATGAAAGACCCGCGGGGGGAAAAAGCTCTTATCCACGACGTCCTTATCCGCCTGGCTTTGAGCCGTCCCGAAGTGGCCTACCTGGCCACTTCCGAGGGAAAAAAGTTTCTCCAGACTGGGGGAAGCGGTGACCTGCGGGCGGTTTGGGCAGAAATTTTTGGCGCAGAAGCAGCGCGGAAAATGTACCCATTTTCTTTCCAGCAGGGAGAGATGCGGGCCTATGGTCTAGCAGGAGCGCCGGAAGCCGGCCGTCCCAGCCGCCGCTGGCAGTATTTTTGCGTTAACGGGCGGCCGGTGCGTGATCCCCATCTGCGGGGAGCGGTGGAGGAGGCTTACCGCAACCTGCTTACGGCGGGTGATTACCCAGCGATATTTCTTAATTTAGAAATTCCACCCGAAGCGGTGGATGTAAATGTCCATCCGGCCAAAACGGAGGTGCGCCTGCAGCAACCTCAAGAGGTGCGCCGTTTTCTCACCGGGGAACTGCGACGGTTTTTGCTGGCGGAGGTACTACCTCGCCCTCTGCTCCAAGTACCGCCAAGAAGGACGGTGTCGGAGGAAAAGAGAGAAGAACCGACAGAGAAAAAAGAAGAAACCGGACGCCGGGACACCTTCTTTCCTTTTGTCCGGGAAAAGGGAGCGGTTTCATCAGGCTACGAACTGGGAGCTCAGCTCCATCTTCTTTACGAGCAGGCCCGGCGGGAAGAAAAACAGGCGAAAGGGGAAAAACTTCCTCCTCTTACCCTCTTAGGACAGGTGGAGAAAACCTATCTGGTAGCCACAGGTCCCGGAGGCTTATATTTAATCGACCAGCATGCCGCTCATGAGCGCATTCTTTACGAAAAAATAGCAGCGAATGACGGGAGCGGCAGTTCCCAGGCCCTTCTCCTGCCGGTCCAGGTAGAGCTCACCCCGACGGAAGAAGAAATCCTCCGCCGGGAAGAAGAAGACTTAGTGGCGAAAGGGTTCCGGGTAGAACCTTTCGGCGACCGCCAGTATCTTATCCGGGAGGCGCCTGCCTGGGTACCTGCGGGTAGGGAGAAAGATGTCCTTCTCGGTTTTCTGGCTGCCAGGGAAGGAGAAGGGGGGCCGCGCGATGTGAGCCGGGAAGAACTTACCCGCCAGACCATGGCCTGCCGGGGGGCAATAAAGGCCGGGCAAGCCCTGACTTTACCTGAAATGGAGAGCCTTCTTTCTGCCTTAAGCAGAACGGAAAACCCCTATACCTGTCCGCACGGTCGGCCCACGGTTATTTGCTTAGGAGTAGAAGAACTGGAAAAAAGGTTTAAACGGGGGGGCTGAGATGTTCGTTACCACCAGTTTGAAGGCTGACCGGGAATTAGTAGTTTTAGCCAAAAAGGTGGCGGCGGAGCTCCGCCTTCCCTTTGTACCCCGCCGCGGTTCTCTGGAAGGGATAAAACAGGAGTACGGCAGTACCTGGGCGGTGGTGGTTACCAGGGAGCAAATTTTTGTTTCCACCCCGGGAGGGGCCTTTTTTTTCCACCCCGGTATGGCCAAGAACAGAATAAAAGCGTTAAAAAAAGGAAATAATGACCAAATGGTGGAAGCAATGGCCCTTGCTCCCGGGGATATGGTCCTGGACTGCACTTTAGGGCTGGGAGCCGACGCCACTGTAGCCAGTTTTGCCGTAGGGCCGGAGGGAAAGGTGGTGGGGCTGGAGAAAGTGCCGGTGGTGGCTTTTATTGTGGCGAAAGGGATGCAGGAATACGATGAAGACGATCCTGCTTTGATAGCGGCCATGCGACGGGTGGAAGTAATCAACGCAGATGCCGGCGAATACCTGCGGGACCTGCCCGACCGCAGTTTTGACGTGGTTTACTTTGACCCCATGTTCCGTCAACCGGTCCATGAATCTGCGGCCATCAAACCTCTGCGTTACCTGGCGGAAACGGAGCCTTTAACACCGGACCTTGTGGCCGAGGCTTTGCGGGTGGCCAGACGGCGGGTGGTGGTAAAGGAAAGGCGGAACAGTCCCGAGTTTGCCCGGCTCGGTATTACCCGGATAAGCGGCGGGAAACACAGTTCCATAGCTTACGGCATTTTAGAGCCGGAAGAAGCCGAGGAATGGAGGAGCAGGGTATATGGGCGGGAATAAAACGCCGCTGATTGCCATCGTTGGCCCGACCGCGACCGGGAAAACAGAAGTAGGGATAGAACTGGCCCTGCGGATTGGCGGAGAAGTGATTTCCGGCGACTCCATGCAGGTGTACCGGGGCATGGACATCGGCACGGCCAAACCTACCAGAGAAGAGATGCGGGGGGTACCCCACCACATGATTGACATCCTGGAGCCCTGCCAGGAGTTCAGCGTGGCCCTTTTCCAGTCCATGGTTCGCCCCTTGATTGAGGAGATCTGGCAGCGGGGCAAATATCCCATTCTGGTGGGAGGAACGGGGCTGTACGTCCGCTCTGTTATCGACCCCTATGATTTTACCGATGCCGGCAAAGACGAATCCCTGCGCCGGCGCCTGCAGAAGGAAGCGGCGGAAAAAGGGGTGGAAACCCTGCACGCGCGCCTGCAGGAGGTTGACCCCCGGGTGGCAGCTAAAATTCATCCCCATGACCTACGGCGAATAATCAGGGCTCTGGAAGTGTACTACCTCACTGGACGACCAATTTCTTCCTACCAAACCCTTGATTATGCCAGGGAATCCCGGTATAATCTTTACATATACGGGCTCTATCTTGACCGGGGAAAACTGTACCAGCGGATTAACCGGCGGGTAGATTTGATGATCGAGCGGGGACTGGTTGACGAAGTGCGCCGCCTGCTTTCGGCGGGAAATAAACCGTCTTACACTTCCATGCAGGCCATTGGCTACAAAGAAATGGTGGCTTATCTGAACGGCAAGTGTTCTTTAGAGGAAGCGATAGCCGCCATTAAAAAGAACACCCGTCATTTTGCCAGACGGCAGCTCATCTGGTTTCGCCGGGACCCGCGGATTCAATGGATTGATGTGGAGAAGTTTCCTTCTCCCGCAGCCATAGCGGACTATATTGCCGGGCAGGTGGCAGGGGCTCCTTACCCTGCCCCCGAAGATAAAGAAAAAGAAAAAACGGAGGTAAGAGAGAGATGAGCAAAACCCAGATTAATTTGCAGGATGCTTTTTTGAATCAAGTGCGGAAAGAAAACATTCCGGTGGTAATTTACCTGGTTAATGGCTTTCAACTAAGGGGCATGGTAAGGGGCTTTGACAACTTCACCGTCATCTTAGAGCAGGATGGAAAGCAGCAAATGGTATATAAGCACGCCATCTCCACGGTATCACCCATGCGGCCCGTTTACACCCTCTGGAATCCGGCTGCTCACCAGCATCAGCAACAACAACAGCACCAGCAACAGCAACAGCAGGCTGGACAGCAGAATCAGGGCAACAGCAACGGGCAGCAGGGATAAAAGAGAAGAAAACGAAAGGAGGCGAAGGACGCCTCCTTTTTTGCTTTTATGTACGGATTTATGTACGGACGAACTTTTGAGGAAGTGTTTTTACTTTTGGCCAAAATTTTTTGAGGAAATTTAAAAAAATGGTAAATTAGGTTAATAAAATGGCGACAAAAGAAAGCCCGACCGGTCATATACTTTTACTGCGGCAAAGATAAGGAGGGAAGGCTGTGGCTATCAGAATACTGCAGCCGGGGAGCGGTCGGGAAGAAAAACCGGCGCGGGTGCAGGAAGAAAAGAAGCATAAAGGCGAAAACCGGACTGGAGTCGGGACAGGAGTGGAGGCAGTCCTGGCGGAAATAGATGCTCTTATTGGTTTGCACAAGGTGAAAAAACTGGTTCGGGAAATATACGCCTGGGCTTTAATCAACCGGCGCCGGCGGGAAATGGGGCTGGCGGCTGAACCTCATGCTCTCCATATGATTTTCCGTGGTAACCCGGGAACGGGGAAGACCACCGTTGCCCGCTTGTTGGGAAAATTCTTTCGGGAAGCCGGTCTCCTTCCCCGGGGCCACTTGCTGGAAGTAGAGCGGGCCGATCTGGTAGGAGAATACGTTGGACATACGGCCCAGAAAACCAGGGAAGTGGTGCTCAAGGCCCTGGGAGGGATCCTGTTTATCGATGAGGCCTATTCTCTCGCCCGGGGCGGGGAAAAGGATTTCGGCAAAGAGGCTATCGACGTTCTGGTCAAAGCCATGGAGGATCACAAAGAGGAGCTGGTTTTGATTCTAGCCGGCTACCGAGATGAAATGGACTATTTTCTTCTTACCAATCCGGGTCTTAAATCCCGTTTTCCCATTCAACTGGACTTTCCCGATTATACTTTGAGAGAACTTCTGGCCATCGGCGAACTCATGGTGGAGCAGAAACAGTACTGCCTTGCTCCCGATGCCAGAGAAGAGTTAAAAAGACTTCTCACCCTAGGAACCGGGGGTGGAAGGGAGAGGGAAGGTAACGCCCGCTTGGTCCGCAACTTGATTGAAAAGGCTATCCGCAGCCAGGCGCTGCGGTTGATGGAGAAAAAGGACCTTTCCCGCGAGGATTTGATGCTGATTACCAGGGAGGACATAGCCCGGGGGAGGGAGATGGTGGGCGGATGAAAAAACCCCGCAGCTCGGCCTGCGGGGTTTTCGCCGTTTTTACACGGCGAAGACGTGTCTTCCTATTTGCTTGATAATGGTTCGGCTCCAGACCCATTTGCTGGTAGCGGTAACGGGGTTCCAGTAGTAGAGGGCACCTCCGGTAGGATCCCAGCCGTTGAGAGCTGCCCGCGCTGCAGCGTAGGCTGTGGCGTCGGGAGTCAGCCAGAACTGGCCGTCGATGACGGCGGTGAAGGCCCAGGGTTCAAAGATTACCCCTTCCAGGGTATTGGGGAAAAGGGGGCTTTTTAAACGATTGAGGGCCACAGCCGCCACGGCCACCTGTCCCTCGAAGGGTTCGCCCCGAGCCTCGCTGTAAACCAGTCGGGCTAAAAGGTCCAGGTCTTTCTGGGTGAAACCGGGTGGAAGGGGTGCCGACACCGCCGTCTTTTCGTTGACGGCCGGCTGAGCTGCCGGCGCCGGTGCTGCTAAAGTATTGGCGGTATTAACCGGTTCTTTCGGCTGGGATTGCACGCGCGGGGGATTGACCAGAAGGGCGTAGCGAATGGCGTAGAAAGATTTAAGGTCGAAAACACCCGTCACCTTCATGCTGTGGTCGAGCTGGAAGTCTTCCAGAGCCTTTTTGGTAACCGGCCCAAAATAGCCGGTTGGGGAAGTGCGGTACCCTAAGTAGATCAGAGCCCGTTGGAGAACGGCTACCTCTGGACCGAAGTTGCCGAATACCAATCTTTTGCCTTCCAGTCGGTTGAAATCGGCGTACAGTTTCCGGTATTCATCCAGAGCAGTTGCCACCTTTTCTTCCTGGGCAGGTGGCGTTGCCGTTACCGCTTCTGCTGCCAGGGCTTGTCCACCGTTGCCGACCAGCAGGACCCCGGCCAGAAGACCGGCGAGTAAATGCCTATTTTTTTTCATAGCCACGCTCCTTTCCTTTTTTTTGCCTCCGGGGTTAGCTGACGGGTTCGGGTTGAGGAAGGAACAACCCTACGGCAGGTTCACCCTGCCGATTCACCCCAAAAAAGGTGGGTCCCCCGTACCGCGCTTTGCGCGGATTCGGCTGTCCCGCTCCTTGTTTAGCGGCCGCTATGTAGGGGAAGCAGGGACGGTTAATATTGTAGGGGAAGAAAGGGGATTTGTCAGATGCCGTGAGGGCTTCTCCGGCGGCGGGAGGGGGAAGGAGGATGGTCAAGCGGACGGAGGAGCATGAGTTTACATAATTCCGCACCCATTCCAGATAATGTTTTTCTGCTGGCTGGAGGAGGGAAAAATTCCATTTTCAGAGCTCGGGGGGGGGGGGGGGGGGGGACGGG
>JASUSC010000004.1 GCA_030446285.1 Eubacteriales bacterium
ATGTTAAGTGCTTTTGCCAGCTTCTCGCCTAAAATTAAAATGATTTCCATGACCAGGTCCTTGAATGTGAAACCTTCTTGCGGTATGATTTCCTTGAACGGTTTTCTCATTGAACCTCACTCCTCCCCTTCGTGTTTGGTTCTTTCCCACTCGGAGTGAGGTTCTTCTTTTTTTGTGTTACTTTCCTTATCCCGAAATAATTTTACTCGATGCAGGAACGTTTATTCCTCTTCCACCAGTTCAAAATCAAGCTGTCGCTCCTCCACATTGGCCCGCACCAGCCGAACCCGCACCGGCATCCCGATGCGGAAAACCCGTTTGCGGTGGCGGCCGATTAGAGTAAGCTGTTTTTCGTTAAACTCATAGAAATCGTCATGCAAGGTGGTCACATGAACCAGCCCTTCTGCTGAATTTTCTAATTCCACGAAAAAGCCGAAAGAAGTAACCGACGAAATAACCCCGTCGAAAACATCCCCCACCCGCTCGGCCATATACTGGACAATTTTCATGTCCACGCTTTCCCGTTCCGCTTCCATGGCAATCCGCTCCCGCTCGGAAGCCTGCCGGGCAATGTCCGGCATCCGAGCAGCCAGGGCTTCCCGGCGGGCCGGCGAAAGCTGCCCTTTGTGCAGGATTTCCTTGATTATCCGGTGGATAACCAGATCAGGATAGCGCCGGATGGGAGAAGTGAAGTGGGTGTAATACTCCGCTGCCAAGCCGTAATGACCCAGCCACTGCTCGGCGTAACAGGCCTGTTTCAAGGAGCGCAAAACCATGGTGTGAACCACTTTCTCCGCCGGCGTGCCCGCAGCCTCCTCAACTACTTTCTGCAGAGCCCGCGGATGCACACTTCCCCGTCCCTTCAGCAGGTAGCCTAAATTGTAAAGAAACTCCCGCAGGGCTTCTATTTTTTCTTCATCCGGCTCTTCGTGAATGCGGTAAAGGAAGGGAACTTCCATCCAATAGTAATGCCTAGCCACCGTTTCATTGGCCGCCAGCATGAACTCTTCGATAATCATATCGGCGATGGAACGCTCGTAGCGAACAATCTCTACCGGTTTTCCCCGCTCATCCAGCTTTACTTTGGTCTCCGGGAAATTAAAGTCGATACTACCCCGGCGCATTCTCCGGGCGCGCAGGATCTGGCACAGCTCGGCCATGGCCTCAAACATGGGTACCAGCGGTCGGTATCTGGCCCGCAACTCCTCGTCCCGGTCCACCAGGATTTTTTTCACCGCCGTATAGGTCATCCGTTCCCTGGTCCTGATAACCGACTCGAAAATCTCGTGCCGCCGGACCACACCCTTGCTGTCTATATCCATTATTACACTCAAAGCCAACCGATCCACCTGCGGATTGAGACTGCAAATACCGTTGGAGAGTTTCGGAGGCAACATGGGAATAACCCGGTCCACCAAGTACACACTGGTACCCCGCCGGTAAGCCTCCCGGTCCAGAGCACTGCCTTCTTTCACATAGTGCCCTACATCGGCAATATGGACCCCTAACCGGTAAAGCCCGTCGGGCAGGACCTCTAAGCTTACCGCATCGTCCAGATCCTTGGCATCTTCTCCGTCGATGGTCACCATATCCAGGTGCCGTAAATCCCGCCGTCCTTCCATCTCTTCCGGAAGCACGTAATCGGGAATACTCTCCAGCTCCCGATACACCTCCGGCGGAAAATCGACGGGCAGGTCGTACTTGCGAATGAGCACTTCCACATCCAGGCCCGGTTCATTGCCGTAGCCGATGACCTCCACTATCCTGCCTTCCGGGTTGCGCCGCTGTTCCGGCCAGCGGGTAATCTCTACCACCACTTTGGCCCCGTCCCGGGCCCGGTTCTGAGCCCCTACCGGCACAAAAATGTCATAGACCAGCCGTTTGTCGTCGGGGACAACATAACCGTAGCGGCGGTTACCTTTTTCAAAAGTCCCGACAACCCGACGATTGGCCCGCTGGAGAATGCGAATTACCTCGCCCTCCCGGCTGCGCCCGCCTACAGCGGGACCTAAGGGTCGGACGATCACCCGGTCATTGTGCATCGCGCCGTTCAAATTGCCGGCACCGATAAAAATGTCCTCTTCCTCTGGTCGATCCGGGAGAAGAAAGGCGTAGCCGCGGGGATTCATGACCAGTCTTCCCACCACTAAATTCATTTTCTCCGGTACCCCGTAGCGGCCGCGCCGGGTCCGCACTATTTTCCCCTCTTCTTCCATTTCAGCCAGCAAGCGCATAAACTCCTCGCCGTCAGCCGGTTGAAAATGCTCCATCAGCTCTTCCGCCGTCAGCGGCCGGTAAGCTTTCTCGCGCATAAAATCCAGCAGTTCCCGCCGTAAATCCTCATTGTTATCCGCAATTCCTTCCCTGTTTGTAAACTCTAATTTCTCTTTCATACCCCATCTACTCCTATTGCAAAAATTACCATTTATTAACCTCTCCTTCTCTCACCAATTCTATCCCCATTAAAGCAAGAAAAGGTGATAAGCTCACCTTTTCCTGCTCTCAAGCCGAAAAAAGGCAAAATTTTACTCATTCCATACTCCGCAAAACCGTTTTCAGCACCTTCCCGGTAATATTGCGAGGCATTTCCTGAACAAACCTTATCTTTCTCGGAACCTTGTAGTTGGCCAGGCGCTCCCAGAAGTAGCGGATGAGTTCCCGCTCGTTCACCTCCGCGCCTTCTTTAAGCCGCACAAAAGCCTTCACTACCTCCCCCCGCAGTGGCTCTCTTTCTCCCGCCACCGCCGCTTCAGCCACCGCGGGGTGGGACTGCAGCACCTCCTCCACTTCCCGGGGATAAACATTTAAGCCGCCGGTGATAATTATATCTTTCTTCCGGTCGACAATAAAGGGATATCCTTCCTCATCCCGGTAAGCCATATCCCCCGTATAGAGCCACCCATCCCGCAGGGCCTCCGCCGTAGCCTCAGCCATGGTGTAGTATCCCTTCCTCACATTCTCGCCCCGGCCAATAATTTCCCCCACCTCGCCTGGAGCCACGTCCTTTCCTTTTTCGTTTCCTATCCGCACCTCTGGGAATACGTGAGCCTCATCTGACCACCAACGACGGCTTCCGCATCTCCCCACTGTTCCGCCTGTCTTTTGCTGAGCTCAAACAAACTTCACCCTTCTCCCCACCAGAACCTAACAAAAAAACCGGCCCACCTCGCGCCGGCAACGTTAACTCAACAGATAGGCAAGACCTAAAGAAGTAAGCAAAAAGACCACCGCTGCAGCCGTAGTAATCCGGCTGAGAAGTTGATCAATCCCCTTCTTCTTACCGAAAAAAATCTCCGCTCCTCCAGCAATGGCTCCCGAAAGGCCGGCACTTCGTCCCGATTGCAGGAGAATAGAGGCGATTAAAATTAAAGAAACTAAAACGTGCAAAACAGTTACTGCCGCTTTCACTTTTTCACCCCCGGGCTGTAGAAATTTTATCATACCCGCAGGTTTTTGCCAAGGAAAAGCAACTTAAACGCACAAAAATACCGAAAAAGCTTAAACCATTTTCTTCAGCCGTTCCACCCGCAAATTGAAGGTCAAAATTTCCAGATGAACAGAAAGGTCCACATTTCTGACTTCTACATCTTCAGGGAGATTTAATATCGTGGGAGCAAAATTCAGAATCCCTTTAACCCCGGCTTTAACAAGAATATCTGCCGTCTCTTGTGCTGCATCCGCCGGCGTTGCTACGATCCCGATACCCACGTCTTTTTCTTTTACAACTTCGGGAATTTTTTCCGTTCCTAAAACTTCAAGATCCATTATCTTTTTCCCAATCTTGGTCAAGTCATTGTCAAAAATACCTACGACCCTAAACCCGCGCTCCCGAAAACCGCGATAAGAACAGAGGGCTGTACCCAAGTTTCCCGCACCAACTACCACCATGCGCCATTCCTGGTTGAGACCGAGAATTTTCAGCGTTTGATGGAGCAGCTCCTTGACATTGTAACCGACCCCACGGGTACCGAATTCACCGAAATAGGCCAAATCCTTCCTCACCTGGGCCGGGCTTACGCCTACTCCCTCAGCAATTTCGCTCGAAGATATGGTGACGACCCCTTTTCGGTCTACCTGTTCCAAAAAGCGCGAGTATACAGATAAGCGGGTAATGGTGGCTTCAGGTATTTTCAGGGTTTTCAATGCTATTTCCCTCCCCAATCAAAAGCCCTTTCCCAAGAAAACCTTCAATTACTGCCAATTATAGCAATAAAATATTTTTTTCACAAGCCTTAATTTTGAAAAATCCTCTATATTCCCACCGAGTATTTTAAACTATCGCAATTTTTTTCCCAGAGAAAAAGGTTACCGCGATCCTGGGAAATCAAAAATAAACTTTTTATAAACCAGTTATAAACCGGCAGGAGGATTTAAAAAGAATTTTGCGAATTATTAACTATGGCAAGTACTTCAGGAAAACTTTTCCGGGCTTATTTTTGTGTGGAGGTTATCTCTTTGAAAGGAACATTTTTAGAAATTTTCATCGATTACGTCCAGCAAACCTACGGGGAAGAAACCGCCCTTCTGGCGCGGCTGAACTGCGGCCTGAAGCGGGTAATTTCCACGCAAAATTACCCGCGCGAAATCTTCTCTCGTTATCTTCAAGAAGTCAAACGCCTCACCGGCAGCAACGAAGCCCACATTCTTTACAATTTCGGCCGCTCCTTCCTTTTCACTCCCACCTTTCAGAAAGTGTACCATGCGTACCTCTACCAGAGCAACTTGAAAGACTTTATTCTCGCTCTCAATGGCATCCACCGGCGCTTCTCCCAGGGTGCTTCCGAAGATGACAAATCTTATTTCACCATCGTTTGTGAAGACGAAGACAAGATTGTCCTTCGTTTCTCACTATCTATGCATCTCTGCCTCTTCATTAAAGGCCTTCTGGAAAGCGCCGCCGATATTTTTGACGAAAAAGTTCACATTTACAAGCATAAATGCAACAAACGGGACAATGAAACCTGCGAAATCGTAATTGCTTACAAATAACCACGATCGCTTTGAGCGGTTATGGTTGAAGGTCGTGACAAAGTTTGTACAAAGGACAACTTTCATCGTGTTCATAACCACAATGCTGGCAAAAACGTTGCAACTGCCGGCGCTCTAGTTTTCTCAGGTTAAGAAGCAAAAATTTCGTCGCCCAATCGAGAAACCCATCCAGTTCTTCCGCACTTAAATCCGCCGTAACTTCTTTCAGCTTCTGCATTCGTCTTTCCGCATAGCGGGAACAATACTCTATTCCTAGAGGAGTAAGGGTCAGGATGGTGTTGCGGGCATCGCGGAAGTCTTTCTTTTTGCGGAGGAGATCTTTTGCCGCCAGCCGGTTAACAACCTTGGTGGCCGCCGGCAGACTCACTCCCAAATTTTCCGCCACATCGGTAATCCGGATTTTTTCTTCACCATCGCTGTTGTTCCGGCAGATGTAAAGGAGGCATCTCATTTGGGAATAAGTAATATCGCCGCCTAGAACCTCCTCTAGGAGCCCGGCCATGTAACAGCCGTCAGTAACGGCAAACAGCAAATCGAGCAGTCGGTTTAACCTCTGCAGCTTGTCCGCCTCCCCGCCGCTCACAGCACCCGCCCCCATTTCCCGACATATCCAGCCTAATTATATCCTCGAAATACAAAAACTGTCAATATGTTTAGTGAAGAAAATCACATCCAGTACCTCTTATTTTTTGCGGCTGCGCCAGATGGAAAACATCAGCCAGGCTCCCATCCCGCTGGCCAGGAAAAAACCTATGGTAAAAATCCAACTGGCCAAACCATCCCAGCCCCGGGGATGAACTACGGCCAGAATAACGGAGAGACCCACGATAAAGGACGCCGTTAGCACGCTGATGGAAAGGCGGTTGACCATCGCGTTGAGCTCCGCCAGCACCCGGTCAAGTTCCCTTACCTCTAAGCCAAAAGAAAGGTTGCCGTCTTCTACCTTCCGCAAAATCCCCCGCAGATGGCGAGGCAAAACGTACCAGAGACGGCCGTAACCGAAAAGAGCGTCCTGCAACCTCTGCCAGGACCGCCGCCAGCCGTACTGCTCTCGCAGGAGGGCCTCCGCCATGGGCCTTACCACCTCCACTAAGTTGAATTCCGGATCCAGCCGTCTGCCAATTCCCTCGCTCATGAGAACAGTTTTGGCCAGCAGGGTGAGGCTGGTTGGCATGCGCAAACGGTGGCGGTAGGCAATATGGAGGATTTCGCTGAGAACATGTCCGATTTTTATCTCCCCTAACGGCAGCCCGTAATAGCAGTTGATGAGGCGGGTCATATCCTCTTTCAGGCGCCGGCGGTTGAGGCTTCCCGGGGTTACTCCCAGTTGGAGAAGAATCTCCACCGCTTCTTCCCCATCCCGCCGCAGGAAGCTAAGCAAAAGCTGCAAAAGCAAGTCCCGAGTTTCCTCATCCAGGTGTCCCACCATGCCGAAATCGAGAAGGCCGATGACTCCTCCGGGCAGGATGAGCAGGTTACCAGGATGCAGGTCGGCGTGGAAAAATCCTTCGTTAAAGACCAGGTGCATGAAAAGACGGGAACTGGTCCGGGCCAGTTCTTTTTTGTCCATTCCGGCTCTCTCCAGAGCTTCCATATCGTCTACTTTGATCCCCTGAATCTCTTCCATCACCAGCACCCGGCGGGTGGTAAAGTCCCAGAACACCTGCGGTATGTAGACGTTCTTTTCCCCAGCAAAAATCCGGCGGAAGCGCTCGGCATTCCGTCCTTCCTGGATGTAATCCAGCTCCGCCCGTAAAGTAGCGGCAAACTCGTCAACGAGTCCTTCTAAATCAAGGAGGGTACCGATGTCAGTCCGCTTCTGCAGTTGTCGGGCCAAAAACTGGATGATCTCCAGGTCCAGGCGGACCAGTTCTTCCACGCCAGGTCGCTGTACCTTCACCACGACCCGCTGTCCATCCCGCAGGCGAGCCCGGTGAACCTGCCCGATGGAAGCACTGGCCAGGGGCTTGTCCTCAAACTCGGCAAAAAGCTGGGATGTTTCCTGACCCAGTTCCTGTTCCATCATTTCCTTGATAGCAGCAACCGGTACCGCCGCCACCTCCGTCTGCAGGCGGCTGAGTTCCTGCAAATACTCGGGCGGCAGCAGATCAGCCCTGGTACTCAACACCTGCCCTAATTTGATAAAAGTAGTACCCAACTCCTCCAAAGCCAGGCGCAGATGAGCTGCCCGGGAAACTCCTCTCTGCTCCTCCCAGCGCTCCATAAGCTCCTCCCTTAACGGCAGCCAGCGGGACAGTCCCCACTGGGAAAGGAGAAACCCGAAACCGTGTTTTACCATTATCCTGGCAATCTGCCGCAGGCGGGCCCGGTAGGAAAGAGTAACGTTTTCCGCCATGACTTAAACCTCCCTGCCTTTACAATTCCCCGCTCCTTTCTCTTTTTCCTGCTGCCTTGCCGCCTTCTTTAAATCTTTTTCAAAATTACCAGGGGTGTTTGTTGGTTGTCATTGCCCGCCGGGTTGCGGGCAAAAATTTTTTCCAGAACGTCTTTTCTCACACCTGGCGTTGCCGCCACCACCCTGCTCCTGCCTAAGTCATTGGCATCAATAATGGCCGCCTCCACTCCTAACCTTTTTTTAATGTTGGCCACCACCCGTTCCGGATGTTTGGGACCGAGAACTATGTACTTGTCATAAGGAGGCATGGTGCCGGTTACGTCGTCTACCAGCGCCGCCTGATCCCCGGCTAGCCTGTAAAAAACCCCGGAACGCCGTAGCAGGAGATGAGCTAGACTGCCGGCGAGAAAGGCGGCCACCATTCGCTTCTTCCCCTCTTCCCGCATCACCAGTTCCATGGCATAAGGGGAAGACAAGCTCCCATCCTGAGCGATAAAGCGGGAGAGAAGAAGGGCCGTCAGGGAAGGTTTGACGTAATCGGGTCGGATAAAGCGTCCCTGGGTAATGGCCACTACCGTTTCCGCCACGGTAATAATGTCCCCTTTTTCCATCAGGGGCATGGCGTAGCGGGCAATAACCTGGACGATGTCATCCTCCTCAGTGATAATGTGGGTTTTTACCGGAATAGGCCGGTAATTCATTCCCTCTTACCTCCTTCTCCCTGGGAAACAGGAATAATGGCAAGAGGGATTCTCAGATCGCCAGTGCGCCAGGCCATTTTCCCCCGGCCGATGACCTTGTAGTATACGACCATCTTCAGCCGGTCCAGCTGTTCCCTTAGTTCCGCCAGACTGCCCTGAAAGCGGATTACCACCGAACCTTCCACTACGTGGCGGGCTCTCTTTTTGATGATTACCGCCTCCCAGTACCAGTCCCTACGCAGACCCTGCAGGCGAAAACGGGGTAAAACTTCCAGCCGTGAATAAATTTCCCCCGGATACTCCACCTGCCCTAGAACTTCCAGAACCATGCCGTTCTGCCGGCCGTAGTTGATAAGGGGCATTCGCCAGGAAATTTCCACCCGGCTTTCCCCTTCCCCCTCCTCCACCTTATCGACCCGAAAGCCGGTAGCCCGGTTGGTATGAAGAATCAGCCGGGCATCCCCCTGCCGACGTAGGAAAACACCTAAAGCCGCTACCGCGGTTAGGACCACCCCGCTTATCCCGGCAAGAATTTCTTCCATTTATCTCCCCCTCCGGCTAAAATATTTGCACCCCTCCCCCGGCAAAAACATATTTTAATTCTGAAATTTTTCCTTGTGGGAGGTTGAAAAGGTATGCTGCCCACTCCTGTCCGTTACAAGCTCGTTGCCGGGAGCGGCGAAGGTAACACCCACCTTACTGCCTTCGATACCGCCCTCCTCAACGCCGGTGCCGGCAACCTGAACCTGCTGCGGGTAAGCAGCATCTTGCCGCCCCGGGCTGTTGAAGATCCCAATCTCACCATCCCTCCAGGTTCCCTGACCCCCGTCGCCTATGGCACCCTTACCAGCGACCAACCCGAACAGATCATCGCTGCCGCCATCGGGGTAGGGATTGCTGAAGACCCGGCAGGTTACGGAATTATCATGGAGTATGAGGGCTACTGCAGCCGGAAGGAAGCGGAAGATGTCGTTACCGCCATGGTGCAGGAAGGTTTTGCTAAGCGGGGGGTAAAACTGCAAAGGATCCTGGTTAAAGGTGTGGAACACCGGGTAGAAAAATGCGGGTCCGTTTTTGCCGCCGTCCTTCTCTGGTACTGAGCCCTCATTCTGTTAATATGCACCCCATTCTTTTTTATGACAGGATTCTTCTTTTTTCGCTTCTACGGGCTGGTCTCATAGTAGGCAGCCGTAAGCCGCAGCTCTTCTTTAAGCTGGTTTAAAAGAAAAGATACCCGCTGGCGTTCCTCCTGGTCAGCCTGAATATTACCGCTCTGAAAAAAGAGAAAATGGATTATCTGCAGGCAGGCGGAAAAAACAGGGGGGAGATTTTTTACATCGGTGTGCCACTGTTTCTGTTTGAAGTGAAGAAAAGCATTGCGGAGGCGGTTAAGCTGGCGAATCGCCCTGTCTTTTTCAGCATCGCCGCGAAAAACCCGGCTTTTCTCCCCTAAGAGCATTCTGTCGCTCTTTACTTTCCCGTAAAGATTAAGGAAAGTATCCAGTTCCGGCGGTGGTGGTTTTTCTCCTTTTTCCTTGGCCTTTTTTATCCTGGCTGCCACCCGGTCTTTGAGGACGTTGTAACCTTCTGCATCGCTTAAGGCACAGACCATAAAACCCTGGAGGGAGTTGTGCAGAGCCACCACCGCCCATTTCCAGTAATAGGGGTCCTCCCGCACCTGTTTGAGGCAAACTAAAGTCATGTCCAAAGCTTTTACCGCTTCTGTAAGCTGGTTGGTTACCAGGTAAATCCCTCTGCGGATAAAACCTCACCCCTTGTTTTACAACTGTTTTTCATTTCGCAATGGCAAAATTTTTTGCCGGCAGTGAATAATTTTCAGCAGGCGGGTTAAATTATAAATGCTCCGCTTTGGTGAGTTCTATCTCTCCCCGTCCAGTGGCGACACTGGACTTTTTTTTGCCCTTTTCCTGGAGCAAACAGTACCACTAACTCTCCGGGGTTATCCCGTTTTCTCGGGAAATGCCTGCATAGGCTTTAAGCGAGCGACTAAATCGAGCGGTTTGCCAAACTTGAGCTTCAGGCGCAGGTGAAGGCGGATCCGAGGCCAGGGATGGCCGCGGCCGGCTACTAAGACAGAATATCGAATTTGCCTGGGAGTCCACCGGAGCATGCGCTCAAGCGCTAGTTTTGGCCCGCGAGGTTTTCCGGAGCGAGCGTAAACCAAGCAGACCAGAATTTCAAAGCTCTTGTCATCCCCCCTTGACTCCACCATTAACATTGTTTATAATATATCCTGCAGTCAGGGAGGGGTTCCCGAGTGGTCAAAGGGAGCAGACTGTAAATCTGCCGGCTCAGCCTTCGTAGGTTCGAATCCTACCCCCTCCACCATCTTGTTGGGGCGTAGCCAAGCTGGTAAGGCAACGGACTTTGGATCCGTCATGCGTTGGTTCGAATCCAACCGCCCCAGCCAACAGACGATAAAGCCTTCCTCCAGTGGAGGAAGGCTTTTTCTTTATCTCCTGCCGATGTTTTGCGCCACCACATCCCAGTGTTTGGGAGTTTCAAAGCCCAGCCGCCATACGGCAATTCCGTAAATACCGTACTTCTTGGCCAGGTCTATTTTCTGCTTCATGGTAACACTGTTTTCAAACCACACCTCCCGGTTCCGCCCCTGAACGGGGTTGTAGTAAATATAGTAGGGTTCCTGATATTCCCGGCTCCACTTAATCTCAATGCCTTCCCGCCGGGCCTTAGCCAGAATTTCTTTGGTGGGAGAAGAAAAACCTCCCGGCTGTCCCTCTGGCCAGTCGTAACCGTAAGTAGCCACTCCTAACAAAGTCTGTTCCGGCTTAAGGCCCAGCTCCCGCGCTCGTTTCAAGTTGTTTTCCGCCCAAGCCAGGGGAGCTACCGGTCCCGGCGGGCTGCTGGCCTCGTGCTTGTCGTAAGTCATCAGGACGATGTGATCAGCCATTTTGGATAGAGAAGGAATGTCGTACAGGCCTGCCAGGGTGGGAGCCGTCTGGAAAGGCGGTACGATGGACATCTGGACCACCTTGTTCATCTTCTTCAACTCCCGGGAAATCATGCGCATAAACTCGGTGATGAGGTTTTTGTCCCTCACCACCGTCTGGGCAGTGGTGGGAATTATCTCAAAATCGATGTTAACGCCGTCGAAGTTATACTTGCGTACCGCCGCCAGGATGTTGGTCACCGCTCTAAGCCGGGCATTTTCCATAACTAGAACGGTATCCTTACTTTTGTTCAAAGCCACTAAGGGAATCACTTTAATTCCCCGGGAACGGGCAAAACGGATCACTTCCATGCTGGTATTGTCCTGGATACTGCCGTCCTCATTGACGATAATCCACATGGGTGAAACTACGTCAATATAGTCGGCGTATTTTTTCAGGGACTCAAAGGAACTGTCCGGGCCGCTCAAATCCATGAAAAAGCCAATCACTTTCATCTTTCTTCCCAGCGGCAGCGGTTTGCGCGCGTTGCGAGGGGCGATCTGACAACCGCTCTGCGCAAGGAGGAACAAAATCAAGCTTATCGCCAGAAGTGCTTTCTGCCAGTAACTCTTTCTCATAGCTTTGCAGAAGTCGGTTTTCATCTCTCTCCCTCCACCTCTTTTTCTCGCTGTTTTAGTATGCAGCGGGAGCGAAACATTTATTAAGAATTACCTGCTTACCCCCTATTGATTTTTTTCTACCCCTTTGCTATAATAGCCTTGCACTCAGGAAAAGATATATCTGCCCGTGCGGTAGTGGCGGAATTGGCAGACGCGCTAGACTCAGGATCTAGTGGGCTTACGCCCGTGGAGGTTCAAGTCCTCTCTACCGCACCATTTCCTTGCCACCAAAGCTGCTCGCAAAGGCAGCTTTTTTTGTTTACTTAATTTTAGGAGGGATAAATTTGATTCTCGTCAGCGCCTGTCTCTTAGGCATCAACTGCAAATACAATGGCGGCAACAATCGCGTCCCGGTTCTAGCTGAATTGTGCCGGCAAGGCAAAGTCATTCCCGTCTGTCCAGAAATGTTAGGAGGGCTTCCCATTCCCCGGCCGCCGGCGGAAATAAGGGGCGGCAGCGGAAGCGACGTCCTGGCCGGAAAAGCCAAAGTGGTAAACCGGGAAGGAGATGACGTCACCGCCGCCTTTCTGCGGGGGGCGGAGGAAACCCTGACCTTAGCCCGCCTCTTCGGCGCTAAAAAAGCCCTCCTCAAGGAGAGTAGCCCTTCCTGCGGGAGCAGTACTATTTACGACGGCACCTTTACCGGCACAAAAAAAGCAGGAGAGGGTGTGACCACCGCCCTCCTGCGCTCCCACGGGATTGAGGTTTTCTCGGAAAAGGAGCTCAAAAAACTGCTGCCAGAAGAAACCCAATAAGTTGCCTTCCTTTTCACGCTGCGCCCTTTCGGAGAAGGAAGATGATTTGTCAGCGCAAATAGGAACCCACGCCAGGGGACAGGAAGAGTATCCCATTTTTCTCTTCGCCCGCAATTTCCTTCTCGATCCTGCGGTCGTCGGTGCAATACCAGAGCCAGAGGATGACCTTCCCCTTTTCCCTCAACTCGATTTTTTTGTCGGGAATCGATAGAGCCACTTCCCCTTTTTCTGACGCTGTAAGAAGAGCCTCTTTTAGAGCGTTGTAACCTTTTTCCCCTTCTTTGTAGGACTTAGACAAAAGGTATTCCAGTCTTTCGGAGCGGATGGTCCCGCTGTAAATTCTTATTTCGTCCGCCCGGGCTACGGCTTCTTTAATTTCCTTTTTTAAAGCTTCCCGCGCTGCGGCAAATTGCTTCTTCTCGTCGGAAGACCCGCCGGAACTGCAGCCCGAAAGTCCTGCCAGAGCCACCAGCGCAAAAACGAAGCAGACAAGAAAAACTTTAAAGGGACTCTTCGCCACCCAGCACTTCACCTGTGGCCGCATCTACCCAGATCTCCCCTTCCCCCTCTGGTTTCTCGATGGAAAACACCCACGCCAGCCGCACCTCAGGCGACGGCATCTTTTTAACCTCTTTCGTCCAGCGGTAATTGGGGTTAACGAGCATCAGCTCTTCCCGCTTCCCGTCAAGCTCAAACCCTATCGCTTCTGCAAATTTGCTGGCTATCTCTGCCGCCCGTTCCTTTTCGACCTTCACTGTGAGGGATGCGGGTTTGTTGGAGAAATAATTTTTGTGGTAACCAAGGAGTTCGCCGGTATAGGGGTCTGCTCCCAAAAGGATCCAATCGTCGCGGTACCTGTAACCCCCTTCCTCCCGAACCCATTTAAACCGGATAACGCCGAGGCCATCCATAAACTGCACTTCGCTCGGTTTGCTGCCCGGCAGGGAAAGGCCCATCTTTAACGCCTGGCCTTTCGCTATGCTGTAAGCGCTTTCCGCTGGTAATTTTTCTTTAGCAGCCGCCGGTTTTCCTGCCGAGGTGGCAACTTTTTTATGTGCTAAAAAGAATTTTTTCTCGCCGCTTGAAGCATCGATCCACATTTCGTAATCCTCACCGGCTTTCACCTGCCACAAAGTCCGACCCCCAGGGTTTTCTTCAATCAATTCTGCTGTCATAGCCGCTGGGGTAACACCTACCGCTTTTAAGGCATCTTGCGCTTTTTTCACCGCTTCCTCTTTGGCTATTTTAGTCGGCCCTGTCACGGGGACAAAAAATCCGAGGAAATCTTTTCCCGACGCCTGTAACACGAAAATAGCTAACAAACCCAAAATGACGAGCCCAGTCAAAAAACTCAGCCGGACAATTCTTCTTCCCCGCATTGCCAATCCCCCCACTGTCAAGCTTAATAGCTCCAGTCGACGTTCCCGTACCACTTAAAGTTAGTAATGTCGGTAACAATCCATGCGTACACAAGGGCTTCTCTAATAGGCCTTCTCGCACCAACCTTATCCCAAAAAGCGCGGTTAAAACTGGCATAACGCCAGTTGTCATATGCATAACCAACCCAGCCGATAAAGGCGTGCAGGCTGCCGTCGCCGGTTCTGATTCCCCACGCTGCCGCCCAGTTGCCGTCTTCGGCCGTGTGACAGGCATTAAGGTAGTTAAACAGCGAACTAGCACGCTAATTTGACCTCATTTTACCAAAAAAAAAAAAAAACGCGCAATCTCTTTTAACTACGTTAAGCAAAATTTTCCTTCTCCTCCCTTCCCCCAAGACTGAAAATGGCAAAAAACCCGCCCTCTCCGGGCGGGTCTTCTTTTTCAGCGGTTGTATTTGTTCATGGCAGCGGCCATTCCCTCTTTCAGCCAGCAGGTAAGGGCCTCCGCTCCCCGGCGGACAGCTTCCTCAATGATGGGTTTTTCTTCCTCACGGAAAGGGGAAAGGACATAATCCGCTCCTTGCCCCGGTCCCCTGCCGATGCCTATCCTGAGGCGCGGTATGGCATCGGTTCCTAAGTGGTCAATTACCGACTGCATTCCCTTGTGGCCGCCGGAGCTGCCCTTTTCCCGCAGGCGGATTTTCCCCGGGGGTAGGTCCATGTCATCGTAAACGACCAGAATTGCCGCCGGTTCGAGTTTGTAAAAACGGGCTGCTTCCGCCACGCTGAGGCCGCTTAAGTTCATGTAAGTCTGAGGCTTTAAGAGGAGGACCTTTTCCCCATCTACCAGCCCTTCCGCCACCAGGGCGCAGAACTTCTCCCCACAAAAAGCAAGGCCCAGGAAACGGGCCAGCTCATCCACTACCATAAAACCTATGTTGTGACGGGTATTCTCGTATTCCCGGCCGGGATTCCCTAACCCGGCTATTATTTTCATCCTTCATCTCCCCAATCAAGCTTCGGGAGTCTCCGCAGCTCCCGCTTCTTCGCCTTCCTCAGCCGTTAACGCCGGCGCCACAACCGACACCACCACCGACTCGGGATCGGAGATAACTTCCACGCCCTCGGGAACTTTCAAGTCGGATACGTGGATACTGTCGCCGATCTCCAGATCGGACACGTCCACTTCGATAACCTCGGGAATCCGGGTGGGCAGGCAGCGAATTTCCAGCTCCCGCAGACCAAATTGCAGGATGCCGCCTCTGCTCTCCACTTTTTCTTCGCCTTCCACGTGGATGGGAACCACCGTCTCGATTTCTTCCTCTAAAGAGAAGCGGTAAAAGTCGGCGTGGAGGATACGGTCCTTAATGGGATCGCGTTGAATCTCCTTCACCATGACCTTGTATTCCTGGCCGAGTTCTTCTATCTGCAGGTTGATTACTTTCGTATAAATAGTCTCGTCAACAATCCTTTCCAAATCCCGGGCCGGAACTTTCAAAGCCAGGGCACCTTCAATGTCGTGACCATAAACCACTGCCGGCACAAAACCCGCGTTGCGAATCCGGTTGGGACTGCCGTCTTCCTTTTTCCGGGGAAGAACTTTAAGGACCACTTCCTGCATATCACCATCTCCTTTCTGGCATTTTTTTACTGTCCATAGTATAGCCGCGGGGCCGGTCTACCAAACCCCGCGTCCGCATATACATGGTTAAAAAGTGCCGGAGGGAGATAAGGTTATGCGCAGAAGCAAGAAATTCCTCTCTTTACCCGTCATCAGCCTGGCCGACGGTCAGCAAATCGGAACCGTCCGCCGCCTCCTGGTCAATCCGGAAAAAAGAGAAGTGGTTGGCCTCCTCATCGAAGGAAAAGGACTTTTTAAAGAGCAAAAGGTTATTCCCTACCAGCGGGTTCATCACGTAGGCGATGACGCCCTTACCATCGAAAAGAGCACCTGCGCCGAAAAAGCTGCCAACCTGCCGAAACTGGTGCAACTGGTAAAGGAAAAGATAAACATCGTCGGTGCTCGCCTGGTAACGGAAAAGGGGACCCGGCTGGGAATAGTCGACGAGTTCTATATCGACGAAAAAACCGGGAAAATTACCGCCCTGGTGGTGGACGGCTCCCTGTTCAGCGATTTGCTGGAGGGAAAATCTCTTCTGGATGCCTCCTTCATCCGCACCATCGGCAAGGACTTTATCATCGTGCGGGAAGAAGCGGAAAAAAATCTCATCCCCGATTCCCGGGGACTAAAGGATACCTGGCTTAGGGTGCAAAAATTTTCCCGCTCCCTGTGGGAAAAAACCAGGGACAAAGGGGAAGAAATGCTAGAGCGCTGGAAAAAGCGGGAGCCTACTTTGTTAGAGGAAGACGAACCCAGCCAGGGCTTTAAAGAGCCCTGCAGTAACGGAGAAAAAAATACTCCGGCACAACCTGCTGCCGGAAGCACTGACCCCCCTGGTAAAAAAGACGCTACTTCTAATCCCGAAGAAGAAAATCCTGAGAAAAGTTAAGTGTCAAAAAGCTTGCTCACGGAGAGATCTTCGTGGATGCGGATAATAGCTTCACCCAGCAGGGGAGCTACCGACAGCACCTTTATTTTATCAAAATTTTTCTCCGGTGGCAAAGGTATGGTGTTAGTCACCACCACTTCTTTGATGGGCGACTTCTTCAGACGCTCCACCGCCGGGCCGGAAAGCACAGGATGGGTGCAGCAGGCGTAAACTTCTTTCGCTCCCCGCTCCAGCAAAGCCTCAGCCCCCATGGTAATGGTACCGGCGGTGTCAATAATGTCGTCGATCATGATGACGGACTTACCCTTCACATCGCCGATGATGTGCATTACCTCGGCTACGTTGGGCTCAGGCCGGCGCTTGTCGATAATGGCAATAGGTGCCCCAATCCGCTCGGCCAAGTCCCGGGCTCTGGTTACCCCGCCCAGGTCTGGGGAAACCACTACCGGATTCTCCAGCCCTTTGTTCAGGAAGTATTCGGCGATAATGGGCACTCCCGGCAGGTGGTCCACCGGGATGTCGAAAAAGCCCTGAATCTGCCCGGCATGGAGATCCATGGTCACCACCCGGTTGGCCCCGCTGGCGGTGAGAATGTTGGCAATGAGTTTGGCCGTTATGGGGTCCCGGGCCCGCGTCTTGCGGTCCTGCCGGGCGTAACCGTAGTAAGGTATAACGGCCGTTATCCGCTTGGCCGAAGCGCGGCGGAGAGCATCCACCAGAATGAGCAACTCCATGATATGGTCGTTGGCCGGATAGCATGTGGGCTGGATGACGAAAATATCCGCTCCGCGCACGCTCTCGTTAATTTTGACCTGAATCTCTCCGTCGCTGAATTTGGACACGCTGGCCGCGCCCACAGAAACACCTAAATATTCAGCTATTTCTTCGGCAAGCGCTCTGTTGGCATTACCGCTGAAGATTTTCAGCTTAGTGCGATAAATCGGCATTCCAACAACCCCCTGCAGCCTCTCCGTAAAAATTTTATCAAAAAGACATTATATCCGAAAAGAGGAATCATTCCTCTTTTTCTTTTTTTGTTTTCCGGCGCAGGGCCCAGTTAGCAATATTATACTGTCTCTCCCGGGCCACTGCTAAAGCTCCCGGGGGCACTTTTTTAGTTATGGTTGACCCTGCCGCCACTACAGCCCCTTCTCCCACTTCCACCGGCGCCACCAGGTTGGTGTTGCTGCCGATAAAAGCCCCGTCGCCGATAATGGTCGGCCACTTGTTAACACCGTCGTAGTTGCAGGTAATGGTTCCGGCACCGATATTTACACCGACACCAATGGTGGTATCGCCGATGTAACTGAGGTGGGGTACCTTGCTGCCCGTACCGATCCGGGATTTTTTAATTTCAACAAAATCACCAATCCGAACCCCGTCGGCCACTTCCGTTCCCGGGCGCAAGTAGGCGTAGGGACCTACGTTAACCCCGTTCCCTATTTTACTTTCGACAACAAAGCTCGCGAGAATCGTGCAGTCATTCCCCACCACCGACTGAGCAATGCGGGTAAAGGGACCGATGACGCACCGCTCCCCTATTTCCGTTCCCGCTTCCAGGTAAGTCTGGGGATAAATTATCGTATCCCGCCCCACCTTGACTCCGGCTTCGATGTAAGTGGTTGCAGGGTCGATAATGGTCACCCCGGACAACATCAGCTCCGTGTTTATCCGCTCCCGGAGGATGGCTCCCACCCGGGCCAATTGAACTCGGTCGTTTACCCCGGTGATCTCCACCGGGTCAGCTACCTGGACCGCTCCTCTCTTCCAGCCGCGGCGGGCAAAAATCTGGAGGGTGTCGGTCAGGTAGTATTCACCCTGGGCGTTGGCCGGACTGATTTCTTTGAGAGCAGCAAAAAGTTTTTCCCGGTCAAAACAGTAAACACCCGCATTTATTTCTTTGATTTTTTTTGTCTCTGCATCGGCATCTTTTTCTTCTATTATAGCTTCCACCTGGCCTTCCCGCCGCACGATGCGTCCGTAACCCGTGGGATCATCCAGCCAGGCTGTAAGGAGGGTGAGATCGTTCCCTTCCCGCTGGTGCACGGTAAGAAGTTCCCGTAAGGTTTCCCCCCGCAAGAGGGGCGTATCCCCGCACAGGATCAGGACCGGTCCGCTGCTTCCCATAAGTTCTTTTTCCGTCTGCATCACAGCGTGACCCGTCCCTAATTGTTCCCGCTGCCAGACATAAGTATATTCATCCCCCAGATAACGGCAGACTTCTTCCCCTTGATGCCCTACGACAATAACGATTTTTGCCACTCCGGCCTGGCGTACGGCCGCAATGACGTGTTCAATCATTGGCCGGCCCGCCACTCGGTGCAACACCTTGGCAGTCTCCGATTTCATCCGGGTACCTTTTCCCGCCGCCAGGATTATCGCCACCGGATTCAACCGCACTACCTCCTTGGACCATGGTTATCATTCCTGGACAAATAACTATTCAACAAAAAAAACAAATCTCCTTTTTGGTAAGGTAAAAAAATTAAGAGAGCTTGTCGCTCTCTATCATCAGGCCAGAGTTGCTTCTGCTTTTTCCAACTCTCGCTCGTAAGCAGCTAAAACGGCATTTTGAATAATCTCGCGGGCACTGGAAGTGATAGGATGGGCAATATCTCGATATTCGCCGCTGGGCATTCTGCGGCTGGGCATGGCCACGAACAGTCCGTTCTGTCCTTCCACTACTTTTACGTCGTGAATTACGAAGGCGTCGTCGATGGTTACCGAAACAATGGCCTTCATTCTCCCTTCCACATTGATCCGCCGCACCCGGACATCTGTTACCTGCATACTCTTCACCACCTTCCCCTGCGCAAGCCTCAAGGTAATTTCTTTATTCTATGCCTGAGATGAAATTCCTTCCGAAAATGTTGTCTTTTTTACAATTTTTCAGAAAAAAAGTGTTAACCTGTTTAACCGTTGTCCTGGGCCAGGGCAATGGCTTCAACTTCTACCAGCACCCCGCGGGGCAGACGGGCTGCCGCCACCAGCGAGCGGGCCGGGCGGTGGTCGGCAAAGTAGCGGCTGTACACCTCGTTAAAGGCGGCGAAATCGTCCATGTTCTGCAGAAAAACGGTGGTCTTCACCACCTTTGCCAAACCGGAACCGGCCGCCTCTAAGAGGGCCTTAAGATTTTCTAAGGCTCGTTCAGCCTGGGCTTTTATGTCCCCCTCAACCACCTGCCCGGTAGCCGGGTCGAGGGGAATCTGCCCAGAAGTAAAAATAAAGGACCCCACCCTGACCGCCTGGGAATATGGCCCAATAGCCGCCGGGGCTTTCTCGGTTTCAATGAAAGTTACATTCACCTTCTTTCCCCCTCCTCCTTTTTTGCAGCCAGAGCGTAACTTTCTCCAGGTCGTCTGCCTTATCCACGTCAAATCCCATGTCAGCGTAGGGAAATATCAACCCTTTCCCCCGCAGATGAAACATTTCTTCTACTTTTTTTTCTACATCAGCAATGCTCAACCTCCCCAGCACCAGCCGGAAGAGAAAAGAAACCCCTAACCTGCGGGCCAGACGCCAGGGACGCTTGCGTAGGGAAATAATTCCTTCTAACTCACCGGCCAGGGCTTTCAACATCCGGGGACGGGCAATTACGGCGTTGCCCCCGGTAAAAACCCCTTCCCGCAAGCGCACATAGGTCCGTCTCCCGCCGGGAAAATCTTTTTCAATGGTTTCCCGAGGAACTACCGGATAAATTAGGTCGTACCCCTTTCCGGCTTCCTGCAAAAAGGCAAGGACCGTCTCCCGCCGCAGCAGGGGCAGGTCGGCGGTGACGATGAACACCTCTTCCTCCTCGTCAACCCGTTCCAGTCCGGCCAGGAGGCTAGTAGCAGGAGTAACCCCCGCCGGGGCAAAAGAAACCCGCCGGTCGGGGTAACGTCCTGCCACCGCCGGCGGTCCCACCACCACAATCCGGCTGAAAGGGCAGGCCAGCAGGACCTCCACCAGCCGGTCCAGCATGTATTTGCCGCCAACCGGAAGAAAAGCTTCCGGCAGTTCTTCCCCGCCGATGTTGTTCTCTCCTCCTGCCAGAACTATTGCCTGCATGCCGGGTTTTCCTCCTCTGCTTTACTCTTTTTCTTTTTCCATCTCCCGGAGAGCCTCCAGCAGGCTGTTCTCGGCGTTCTCAATGTGCTCCTGGGCCAGAGCTCGCGCCAGTTCCACATTGCGTTCGGCAACCGCTTCCACGATTTTTTTGTGCTCGTCCAAGGCAAATTTCATCCGCCCCGGTGAAGCCAAAGAAGTGGCCCGGAAACGCTGGATCTGCTCCCGCAGATTGCCGAGAATCTGGACCAGCTTGGCATTGCGGCAGGCCCGGTAAAGGACCTCGTGAAACTGGGTATCGATTTCAATCAGACCCGTCAGGTCGTTCTTTTCAATCTTCTCCGCCAGTTGTACCAGCAGCCGCTCTAATTGTTCCAGTTCTTCCTCCGTTATCCGCTCCGCCGCCAGAGCCGCCGCCAACCCCTCTAAGGCAGCCCGCACCTCAAAGACGTCGGCAATGTCCTTGAGGGAAATGTCGGCCACATAGGCCCCCTTGCGCGGTACCATGACCACAAAACCTTCTAACTCTAATTTGCGGATAGCTTCCCGGACGGGGGTACGGCTTACCCCCATCTCTTCGGCCAACTGCACTTCCATCAACCGTTCCCCCGGCTTTAAACGGCCGGAGATTATCGCCTCGCGCAAAGTCTCGAAAACAATTTCGCGCAGGGGTTTGTAGCTGTTCAGAGGCACAGGTGTGAGTCTTCTTCCTTCCATTTTCTCATCCTTCCCCCGTCAGTTCTTGATTATTCTGCCTTTCACCGGGTTCCCGCCAGAAGAAGGTTTTAATAACTACCGGTAACCGGTCTGTCAGCTCCTGAGCCAGGCGTTCGCTTTCTTCTTCGTCGTCCAGGAGACAGAAAAAGGTGGGACCGCTGCCCGACATGACCACCGGTCTTTTCCCCGGTCCAAAAAGGCGATCGGCAACGGCTGTCGCTACCTCTCCGGCTTCTGCCACTTCCGGGAAAAGCCGCCGCGTCACCCGCTCAAGCACGTTGACCAGGCGTTCTCTAATTCCTTCCCTGTCCCCGCGGCGGATGGCTTCCACAAGACCGGCCGTATCGGGACGGGGCTCCCGGTCTTCCGGACGGAAGTGGCGGTAAACCTCAGCCGTGGGAACGGCTACCCGGGGCTTGGCCAGCACCACGTGAAAAAAGGGAGCAGGCGGCAGAGGCTGGAGTTTTTCCCCTCTCCCCCGGGCTAAAGCCGTCCCGCCCAGGAGGCAGAAGGGGACGTCTGCCCCTAACCGTCCTCCCAGTTGCAGCAACTGTTCCCGGCTGTAATTCAATCCCCACAGCCGGTTCAAGCCCCGCAAGGCCGCTGCTCCGTCCGTCGAGCCGCCGGCCAGCCCGGCCGCAACCGGGATATTTTTTTCCAAAACTATCTCCACCCCGGGTAAATCCAAGCTGGCCTGCTCTTTCAGCAACACCGCCGCCTTCCAGACCAGGTTCTCCGGACCTGCGGGAACCCCTTCGCCCCGGCATAGCAGCACTATTTCCCCGTCACTCCTCTTGCGGAGGTGGAGAACATCGTGGAGGGCGACGGTCTGCATAACCATTTCCACTTCATGGTAGCCGTCTTCCCGGCGCCCTAAGACGTCAAGAGAGAGGTTGATCTTAGCGGGAGCCCGCAGTGAGATTGCTTCCATACCCCGCTCCTTTCTGTTAAAAAATTACACTAAAATTATAAACGCAAACTTTTCCTATTGCAAATTATAAATTTTTACCCGCCCCACAGAAAAAGCTACCGGCGCAAAAGCCGGTAGCTTTCTTCTTAACCGGTACTGCCGGTACGGGAAGTTTCCGCCGCCTCCCGCTCCTTTTTGAACTCTTCCACCACCTTCAGCACACATCCCAACCGCTCGTAAAAAATCACTACCGTATCTCCAGGGTAAGCCGCAGCCAGGGCCTTGCGCACCGCTTCTTCTTCCGGCAAGACTATCTTTATCCGCCGGGCGGCAAGACCTCCCTGGACCGCTCCTTCTTTGAGGAGAGCAGCTACTTCTCCGGGTTTTCTTCCCCTTAAATCAGAATCTTCTTTAATAATAAGTTCCCGGAAATAGCGTCCGCACACCCGGCCAGCTGCCACGATGCTTTCGTCCAGGCGGTCGCCGGGCATTCCCACCACGCCGATGAGGCGGCGGGGTTTCAAGCGGCGGATAGCCTGGAGCACACTCTCAAAGCCGGCGGCGTTGTGGCCGTAGTCCACCACAATGCGGACGCCACCGACCTCGAAGATGTTCAGTCGCCCCGGATTATGCTCTAAGCTGCAGGTAAAGGTAGCCAATCCCCGTTGCAAAGTTTTCAGGTCCACCCCTAAGGCCAAAGCTCCTGCGGCAGCTGCCAGGGCGTTCTGCAGGTTATGGCGCGCTATTCCCCGCAGGGTGGCCGGGATGTTTTTTACCGCGATAATCCTCTTCACCTGGCAGCCCCGCGCCACCACCACGTGGCTGCCGCGGACAAAAACCGCCGTCCCGCCAACCCCTAAGTAACGCCGGATCACCGGGTTGTCCTTTTTCATGCTGAAGTAGATCACCTGCGCCTTCACCCGGCCGGCCATGGCGGCCACCAGGGGGTCGTCGGCGTTCAACACCACCGTTCCCCCTTCCCGCACAGCCTCGGCCACCAGGGCCTTAACTTCGGCCATATCTTCAAGGGTTTCAATCCCGTCCTGTCCCAAATGGTCGGCGCTGACATTGGTAATAATGGCCACATCGCTTAAGTCATAACCCAGCCCCTCCCGGAGAATACCCCCCCGGGCCGTCTCCAACACCGCCACCTCCACTTCCCTGTTGGCCAGCAGCGCCCTGGCACTGCGGGGACCGGTGGTATCTCCATCCATTATTTTCCTCCCGTCCACGTAGATGCCGTCGGAAGTGGTCATACCTACCCGGTAGCCCGCCAGGTTAAGAATGTGGCCCAACATGCGGACGGTGGTAGTTTTGCCGTTGGTACCAGTGACCGCCACTACAGGGATGCGACCGTCATCACCAGGGGGAAAAAGGGTGTCGATAACGGCCCCGGCTACGTCCCGGGGTTCCCCCTCGGAAGGAAAGTGATGCATCCGGATGCCAGGACAAGCGTTGACCTCCACCACCACCCCCTGCCCAGGCAAAGGCCGGGAAATATCTTCCGCCACAATGTCAATACCGGCCACGTCCAGTCCGGCCACTTTGGCCGCCCGTACTGCCAATTCAGCATTTTCGGGATGAACCAGGTCAGTAACGTCTACCGCCGTCCCGCCGCTGCTCAAGTTGGCATTTTCCCGCAAAAATACCTTTTCCCCTGCGCGGGGGACGCTGTTAATGGTGTAGCCTTGGCGGCTTAGGCAAAGGATAACCGCCGGGTCAATTACAATCCGGCTCAAGGGTCTGCTGTGCCCCTCTCCCCGCATGGGGTCTTGATTGACATTGTCCACCAGTTCTTTGATGGTGTGCTTCCCATCCCCCACCACCAGAGGCGGAATCCGTTCCGCCGCCGCTACCATCCGCTCGCCCACCACAGTAAGGCGGTAGTGCCGGCCTGGGTAATATTTTTCTACCAGAATCTCTTCCTCCTCCTGCTGAGCCAGCACGAAAGCCTGCTTGAGGGCAGCAGGGGTGGTGAGGTTGAGGAAAACTCCCCGGCCGTGATTGCCGCGCAGCGGCTTTACCACCACTGGAAACCCTAGCCTCTCAGCTACCTTAAGGGCCTCTTCTTCGCTTTTTGCTACTGCTCCAACCGGCACTGGAATCCCTGCTTCCTGGAGAAGTTCTTTGAGCAGTTCTTTATCGGCGACAATGTCCACTCCCAAGCAGGAGGTATTGTCGGTAATGGTGGCCGCCACCCGTCGCTGCCGGCAGCCGTATCCCAGTTGCAACAGGCTTCCCTGCCCGATCCGCCGCACCGGGATACCCCGCCGTCGAGCCGCTTCCGCAATAGCTCTGGTGCTGGGCCCCAGATCCCTTGCCTCAGCCGCCTTCTGGATCAAACGAATTTCCGCGCCGATATCCACTTCCTTTCTCGCCAGCAGGTTTTCCACCACCCGCACCGCGCTGCGGGCAGCTTGCAGTCCCCCCTCCCGGGAACAGTACTCAAAAATTATCTCCACTTCCGTACCCCGGGGGCCTAAAGTCTTGCCGTAGATGACCTCCATCCCCGCCAGGTGCTGTAGTTCCAAAATTACGTGTTCAATGACGTGACCCAGATAGGTACCTTCCCGCAACCGCTCCACAAATCCCCCGGGATGGCCCCGGGAACAGTAATGTTCGTGCAAAGTTGGCAAATAGGCCAGCAGCCGTTCGTTAAACCCCTGTAAAGTATTGGTCGGCACCCAAGCCAGATTGCCCAAATCCATCTTAATTTTTATCACCGGCCGGAAAGCATAGGGATTTATCCCTTCGTAGACGTTTACGGCAATTATCTCCAAGGTTAGCGCCTCCTTTTGCCATAATTTTCTATTAATAGTTGTTTCCTCCTTTTTCGCCAACTATGCATAAAAAACCGCAAAAGGGCAAAACTTTTCTTTCCCGCGGCACAAATTTGTTCCCAAGATGAGGGGGTGAAAAAGTGGAGAAGAAAAAAAGAGGACCCCTCATTATTATTGGAGGGGCCGAAGATAAAGAGGGAGAGTGCCTTATCCTCCGCTATTTCCTCTCTCTCCTCCAAAAGGACGGGCCGGTGGTTATTATTCCTACTGCCAGCCAGGCCCCCCTTGAAGCCGGTGAACTCTACCGTCAGGTTTTCCACCGCCTGGGAGCCAGGGAAATTCATATTTTGGCAATTTCCACCCGGCAGGAGGCGGAAAAGAAAGTAGTTTCCCGGCGTCTGGAAGAAGCAAAAGGAATTTTTTTCACCGGCGGGGATCAGCTTCGTGTGACCAGCCTTCTCGGAGGAACACTGGCGGAGGAAGCCATAAAAAAAGCCCACTTGCGCGGGACGGTAATTGCCGGTACCAGCGCCGGGGCCGCTGCCATGAGTGAAATCATGATCGTCGGCGGGGAAGGCGAAGAAGCACCGAAAAAAAACACCCTTCACATGGCCCCCGGTCTGGGGCTGCTGGAGGGCATTGTCATTGACCAGCATTTCGCCCAGCGGGGCCGTCTGGGTCGGCTCCTTACTGCCGTAGCCCAGAACCCCCACACCCTGGGAGCGGGTATCGACGAAGACACCGCCCTGGTAGTATTTGCAGAAACCGCCCGGGTCATCGGCAGCGGTACAGTTACCATTGTCGACGGTCGCCATATTCAGCACACCAACATCTCCGAACAAAAACCCGACGAACCCCTGGTACTCACCAACGTCCTCCTTCACATTCTTCCCGCCGGTTTCGGTTATCACCTGGAAAAAAAAGAGGTGCTGGCGCCGAGCAGTTTCCCGGCTACCATACCGCCTGGGTCAGAAAATATAGACCGGCGATAATCAGCAGCGTTCCGCTCACGTAGTTAACATAGCGCGAAAAAGGACGCAGCCGCTCCATGCCCTTCACGGCCGCCGCAAAAGCTCCCGTAATGAGGAGAGGCAGTCCGTGCCCCAGACCGTAAATAAACAGCAGCGCTCCTCCGTAAAGGGGTTCTCCTCGGGCAGCCACATAGGCGACAATAACGGCTAACACCGGAGTGGCACAGGGAGAAGCTGCCAGCCCAAAAAGCAACCCCAGCAAGTAGGCTGAGACAGCAGTATAACGGGGGCGGGGCAACTTTTGCAAGGAAGGGAAATTAATGTGAATCACTTCCAGCAGGTGCAGCCCCATAACTATGGCCAGCGCGGCGAGAAAGTAGTACCATCCCCTGCCCACCTGGCCAAAAATCATACCAACACTCGCCGCCAGCAAACCCATCGCGGCAAAAGTGGTACTCATGCCAACCACAAAAAGGAAGGAAAGGAGGAAACCTTTCCTTCCTCCTTCCCCACTCCCAATATATCCCGCAACCAGCGGTATGGTAGAAAGAACACAAGGGCTGATGCTGGTTAATACCCCTCCCAGGTACACCAAAATTAGGGCCAGCCCTTTATTCCCCGCCAGCGCCTGTTGTAACCAGGCTATAATTTCTCCCAGCACTTGTTTCACCCCATCAGCGAGCCAACTGTTCGAGTTTCCGCTTGAGTTCGGATTGGGAAACCTCACCCACTACCGTATCTGCTACTTTCCCCTGCCGGTCCAAAAGGAAAAAGGCGGGGATAAGGTTCACTCCATATTCACTGGCTAAAGCTTTTCCTTCTTCGCTGTCCACGTCGGCAATGACAAACTCCACTTTGCCGCCAAACTCTTCCTTCAGAGCCATAATCACGGGCTCCATATTCCGGCAGGATGGTCACCACTGGGCGTAAAACTCTAAGAGAACCGGTCTTCCTTCCTCTTTCGCTTTGACCAGTGACTGCCGGGGATTGGCAGTCACCGCAAACTCCGTTCCCCCTTTTTTCTCCTCCCTCTCTCCTCCCAGCCGGGGCAGAAGGAGAATTGCCGCCACCGCCAGGAGCATCACTGCCAAAATAACGTACTTCCCTTTTTTCCCCATGTTATCCCTCCTATACACTCTCGGGGTATCACTTGAATTATACCAGAAAAAAGGCAAAAAAGAACTTTCTATATTTTTACTTGGAGCCGGGAAAATTGATGCACCTAGTTCGCGCCGGCAAGACACCCTCGCCGCTAAAAAAGAAAACCCCGCGGTTTTCCCGCGGGGAATGCGGTTCTTACATCATGGGCGGCATGTTGCCCCCGGCGCCACCCTTGTTCTCTTCGGGCTTGTCGGCCACCAAAGCCTCGGTGGTGAGGACCATGGCGGCGATGCTGGCCGCGTTCTGCAGAGCAGAACGGGTTACCTTGGCCGGGTCAACAATACCGGCTTTAATCATATCTTCATACTGACCAGTAGCGGCGTTGAAGCCAACACCTGCGGGCTGCTCTTTCACTTTCTCGACGATTACCGAACCTTCCAGACCGGCGTTGTTAGCAATCTGACGCAACGGCTCCTCCAGAGCTTTCTTGACGATTTCCACACCGGTCTTCTCGTCCCCTTGAGCTTCGATCTTGTCAAGAGCCGGGATAACGTTAACCAGAGCCGTACCGCCACCGGGGATAATACCTTCTTCCACAGCAGCTTTGGTAGCGTTGAGGGCGTCTTCGATGCGCAGCTTCTTCTCCTTCATTTCCACTTCCGTAGCCGCACCGACCTGGATCACCGCTACGCCGCCAGCCAGCTTGGCCAGACGCTCCTGCAGTTTCTCCCGATCGAAGTCAGAAGTGGTTTCTTCGATCTGCTTGCGGATTTGATTGATGCGGGCTTCAATGTCAGCAGGCTTGCCGGCACCGCCAACGATGACGGTTTCTTCCTTCTTCACTTTTACCTGGCGAGCCCGGCCCAGCATGTTGATGGTCACGTTCTCCAGCTTCAGACCAACTTCTTCGGAAATCACCTGACCACCGGTGAGGATAGCAATGTCCTGCAGCATAGCCTTGCGGCGGTCACCAAAGCCAGGCGCTTTAACAGCAACGGCCGTGAAGGTACCGCGCAGCTTGTTAACTACCAGCGTAGCCAGAGCTTCGCCTTCCACATCTTCAGCAATGATCAGCAGAGGCTTGCCGGTCTGAACAACTTTTTCCAGAACAGGCAGGATGTCGGCAACCGCCGAAATCTTGCGGTCCGTAATCAGTATGTAGGGCTCGTTCAGGACCGCTTCCATCTTGTCGGGGTCCGTAATCATGTAAGCGGAAATGTAACCCCGGTCAAAGTTCATACCTTCAACAACTTCCAGTTCGGTCTTCAGGCCTTTGGACTCTTCAACGGTAATAACGCCGTCCTTACCGACTTTCTCCATGGCCTCAGCAATGAGGTTACCGATTTCAGGATCGGTAGCCGAAATGGTAGCCACTTGAGTAATAGCTTCTCTGCTTTCTACCGGCTTGGCGATCTTCTTGATTTCTTCCACGGCCACTTCTACGGCTTTTTCAATACCCCGCTTGAGCAGCATGGGATTGGCACCAGCAGCTACGTTCTTCATACCTTCGCGGATCATAGCCTGGGCCAGCACCGTAGCCGTGGTGGTACCGTCACCAGCCACATCGTTGGTCTTGGTAGCTACCTCTTTCAGCAACTGGGCTCCCATGTTTTCAAAAGGATCTTCCAGTTCGATTTCGCGGGCAATGGTTACACCGTCGTTGGTAATCATGGGAGCACCGAATTTCTTGTCCAGAACAACGTTACGACCTTTGGGACCGAGAGTCACCCGTACAGTTTCCGCTAAAGCGTTGACACCGCGTTCCAGAGCTCTGCGTGCCTCTTCACCAAAGAGAATCTGCTTGGCCACAGCTCTCAACCTCCTTCATCAGGTAATGTTTACACAATAGCAAGAATATCTCTCTCGTTCAGGATCAGGTATTCCTGCCCTTCAATCTTCACTTCCGTCCCGGCATACTTGGAATAAATGACCTTGTCCCCCACTTTTACCTCCATGGGAGCTCTCTCACCGTTGTCCAGCAGTCGTCCGGGACCCACAGCCACCACTTCACCCTGTTGGGGCTTCTCCTTGGCCGTGTCCGGCAGGACAATACCACTGGCCGTCTTTTCTTCCACTTCCAGGGGCTTTACCACTACCCTGTCCGCAAGCGGTTTGATCATCAGTTTACCCCTCCTTTGTTTTTGGTGTTTTCGCTTCCTGTTTGTTAGCACTCATCAAAGGAGAGTGCTAACACCATTTATAATAATATAAAATGTCCCCCTGGAATGCAAGCCTTTTTTATCCATTCCCCAAAAAATTTTTACCGAAAAAGGCACTTTTTATCCGGAAGAAGAAAGAAAAAAATCCGGGTTTTATGGCCCGGGTCTTCTCTTTCTTCTTCCTCCTAAGAAAATTTTTTCTCTTCTTTCCCACCGGAAGGAAGACTGGTTGCACACTCACCGCCCCTGCCGGCAAGGATTTCCAGACCGTGAGGCAAGGCCGGCAAAATGACCTCCAAGCACTCCCGCACTCCCCGCGGATTTCCCGGCAGGTTAACAATAAGGGTCTTTCCCCTTATTCCAGCAACGGCCCGGCTGAGAATGGCGCGCGGCGTTTTTTCCAGAGTGCGGGCCCGCATGGCCTCGGGAATTCCAGGCACCAGCCGTTCTACCACCGCTAAGGTGGCTTCCGGAGTGACATCCCGGGGACTGAAACCGGTGCCGCCGGTGGTGAAAATAACATCCACTCGGTGGCGGTAGATGAATTTAAGCATGGTTTCCCGGAGGGCATCCAGGTCGTCGGGTACCACCTGATAGGCAACCACTTCGCCTCCGTGTTCCGCCACCATCTCACCGATAACCCGGCCGCTTTCGTCTTCCCGTTCGCCGCGTGCTCCTTTGTCGCTGGCGGTGATAATCCCTACCCGGAACTTCACTTTCCTTCCTCCTCCGCTGGCAAAACTTCAATCTCGTCCCCCGGCCGGACCGTCCCACCCTGAAGCACTCGGGCAAAAATACCCTTCCGAGGCATAACGCAGTCCCCAGCTTGGTAGTAGATCGCACAGCGGGTATGGCACTCCTTCCCTATCTGGGAAACCTCCAGGAGAACCTCCTTGCCTACTTTCAGCCGCGTTCCCACCGGCAGAGCTGTAAGCTCTATCCCCGCCGTGGTTATGTTTTCAGCAAAAGAGCCGGGTTTTACCTTAAGCCCCAGCGCCTGCATTTTCTCAATACTCTCCAGGGCCAGGAGGCTCACCTGCCGGTGCCAGGCCCCGGCATGGGCGTCCCCTTCCAGGCCATGGCCGGCAATTAGTCTTCCTGCCGGTATCTCTTTTTTGGGTACTCCTTTCCGGTCGCTGATACATACGGCCACCACTTTACCCTTCATTTTCCTCTTCCTCCCCGGGCCGGTAGTAATCACCGCTCTTTCCGCCCGTCTTTTTTATCAGCCGGATGTTGCTTATTACCATCCCTTTGTCAATACTTTTGCACATATCGTAAATCGTCAAGGCAGCCGCCGCCACCGCCGTAAGAGCCTCCATTTCCACTCCGGTGCGGTCACAGGTCCGCACCGTGGCCTGAATGAGAATGCGGTGCGGCTCCCGCAAAGTAAAGTGCAGGTCTACGCCGGTAAGCCCAATAGGATGGCACATAGGAATGATTGCCGCCGTTTTTTTCGCCGCCATAATCCCGGCCACTTGAGCCACCGCCAGGACATCCCCTTTTTTAACCCTTCCCTCTTTCACCGCGGCAAGGGTAGCCGGACTCATTACCACCTCTCCCCGCGCTACGGCTTCCCTCACCGTGGGTTCCTTTTCGCTTACATCCACCATGCGAGGTCGGCCGGCCGCGTTGAAGTGGGTAAATTTTTTCTCCTCCACGCCGTCCTCCTCCCTTATTTTCTGCCAAAGTCAGCCGCCAATCTGGTGCATGGACCTGCCCCCAGGATCCCATTTCCCATTCATACCGTGGGACATGGGTTTCACCTGTAAAGCCCGGTGATAAAGGGCTAAAATTTCCTCCTCCCTTGCTCCCTGCCTTAAAGGAGTAAGCACATCGATCTCCATTTCCGCCACCAAACAGGGACGCAGGCGGCCGTCGGCCGTAAGCCGCAGGCGGTTACAGGAAGGACAGAAGTGATCACTTATAGGCTCGATAAAGCCTACCGTGCCGCAAGCACCGCTGAGACGGAAATATTTAGCCGGCCCCTGGCCGTGCGGCGGTCCGGCGGGAATAAGAGGCCCATACTTTTCTTCCAGCCGCCGGCGGATTTCCCCGCTGGTTACCCCTTCCCCGGCCTTTTCCCCTCTTCTCTTCATGGGCATGAGTTCGATATAGCGCAGATGGAGGGGCCGGTCCAGGGTCAGGGCTGCCAGGTCTTCGATTTCATCTTCGTTGACGCCGGCAATAATAACGCTGTTGAGTTTGACGGGATGCAGCTCAAGATTTAACGCCTCATCAATAGCTGCCAGCACCCGGGGAAGCTCGTCCCGGCCGCAAAGTTGTCGGTATTTCTCCCGCCGAAGGGTATCCAGACTGATGTTGACCCGGTTGAGACCGGCTGCCTTCAATTCTCTCCCCAGTTGTGGCAGGAGGACGCCGTTGGTGGTAAGGGAGATGTCATCAATAGCTTCAATCTCTTTGAGCATGGCCACCAGCCGAGGCAGGTCGCGGCGGGTGAGGGGTTCCCCTCCCGTAAGCCGGACTTTGCGAATACCCGCCCCGCTGAAAAGGGTCACCAGGTGGGCAATTTCTTCATAGCTCATGATCTCTTCGTGCCGCTTCCAGACCACGCCTTCCTCCGGCATACAGTAGCGACAGCGGAGGTTGCAGCGGTCGGTAACGGATACCCGCAGGTAATTTATTTCTCTCTGCCACTGGTCGCGCAATTTTTACCCCTCCTGCCCCTCAGAGGGAAATTTCCCGGCCGCTTTGGCTGAAATCGTAGCCGGGCAACTCCCTGCTTCGACGGCGAAATTCTTCACTGCGCAGAAAAGAAACCAGCGCCTGAACCCGCTCATCCTCCCAGTAGGAAGCGGGAATAACCAAGTCGTAGCGCTCGTAACCCACCGGAACAAAGTCCAAGCCCAGGGCCTGAGCCGCCGCCCGGATGGCCATGCCGGTATCGGCCGCACCCCCGGCTACCGCCGCCGCCACTGCCAGGTGGGAAAACTCCTCCCGCTCGTAACCTTCGATCTCATCGGGCTTTATCCCTTCCCGGGCCAGGAGATGGTCCAGCAAAATCCGGGTTCCAGAACCACGCTGCCGGTTAATAAAGCGGGCCTTCTTTTCCCGCAGATCGGCCAAACCTCTAATTTGGAGAGGGTTGCCGGGAGCTACCACCAGCCCCTGTTCCCGGGTTGCCAAAGTAATTATCTTCACTTCTTTGTCCCCCAGGAAACGCCGGATATAAGAAAGATTGTACTCTCCGCTCTCCGGATCCAGGAGGTGACAGCCAGCAAGATGCGCCTCGCCCCGGCGCAGGGCCTGCAGCCCGCCCAAACTGCCGACATTGGCCGTCCGCAGAGACCATCCCCGCCCCATCTCCCGCAGCCCCTCGTCAAGAATGTCCAGGAGCAGGTCGTGGCTGCCGGCAAAAAGGAGGGCCCGCTCAATTTCCTCCTGCGGCCGCCAGAGCTCCATTTCCACCTCCTCCCCGGCCTCATATCCCTGGCTGCTGGCAGGTATCCGGATGAGGCCGTCCGCCCTGACCATGGTCATAATTAAGCCCGCCCCCCGGGAAATGGGAGTGATAAGGTAACGTTCTCCCACCCGTCCGGCCCGGGCCCGAACGAACTCTTCCATCCCCATAGGGGAAGGGAGACGACGGGTTAGCGTTCCGACCAAACGCTTTCGCTCCGGGGGAGCCAGTCCTAACTTGCGGTAAAGGAGGGGGAGAAGGAAAAGCTGGCAGGTGAGGGCAGCCGAGACGGGATACCCCGGTACCCCGATAACCGGCTTGCCCGCCACTACCCCGAGAATCACCGGTTTTCCGGGTTTTATAGCCACGCCATGGCATACGACTTCCCCTAATTCAGCAACGATAGCGGCGGTAAAATCCCCCCGTCCGGCCGAGGAACCGGCTATCACCGCCACCACATCTGCCCTCTCTAAAGCAGATAGCACCGCCGCCCTGATTTTTTCTCTATCATCGGGCACCACCGGCAGGTACAGGGGCACCCCCCCGGCCTGGCGCACCATTCCGCCCAGCACCCGGGAATTGAACTCCACGATATCCCCTTTTTGCAGAGGCTGTCCCGGCAAAACGATCTCATCTCCGGTGGGAATAAAAGCCACCAGCGGCTGCCGCCGTACCCACACCCGGGTGTGGCCAGCCGCCAGCAATGCTCCGCTCTCGTAGGGGCCGACAACCTGACCAGCGGTGAGAACCACATCCCCGGCAGCAATATCCTCCCCTAACAAACGCACGTTCTGCCAGGGGAAGACAGGAGCCGTTATTTCCACTTCCTCCCCTAAGAAACGGACATCTTCTACCATGATCACTGCGTTTTTGTCCTCCGGCATGGGGTCCCCCGTATCCACTTCTACGGCTTGGGTTCCCAGACGGAGGCGCAGGGGGGCCGTTTCCCGGGCTCCGTATGTATCTTCCGCTCGCACCGCCACTCCGTCCATAGCCGCCGCGTGGTAGTGGGGTGAGGAAATGACCGCCCGTACCGTTCGGGAAGCCACCCGGCCCAGGGCCTCGTCCACCGTCACTTCTTCCTCTTCCGGCCGGAAAAAGTCCCTTTCTGTTAAAATCCGATTAAACCTCTCCCAGGCTTCCGCAAGAGGTATTCCTTCCAGGTAACGTTTTCTCCCCGTCACCGTTCTGTCCCCCTTCAGAAGAGATAGACGAAGGCCCCTTCACCCTCTTCCAAACCTTCTTTTTCTTCCGGAATAAAGAGCAAACCATCCGCCCGCACGAGAGTAGTAATGAGCCCCGATTTCCCTAACAGCGGTTCAGCGTAAACGGTACCGTTTTCTTCTTCCAGAGTTACCGCTACATAGTCGGCCCGACCGATAGCCGAAGCGACGTTGCGCTTAACCTTAGCGGTGAGACAGGGCCGGAAAGATGCCGTCACAAAAGCCCCCATAAGCCGAGCGATGGCCGGCCGAATGAAGAGGTCGAAAATAACCATAGCCGACACGGGATGGCCGGGAAGCCCCACCACCGGTTTTCCGCCCACATTGGCGAGAATGGTAGGTTTACCCGGGCGGACCGAAACCCCGTGGACGAGGATCCCGAGTTCGCCCAGTTCTTGGATAACCCGAGCAGTGATGTCCCTGGTTCCCACCGAACTGCCCCCGGAGATAACCACAATGTCACTTTGCAAGAGGGCGTTGCGGACCACCGCCAGCAACTGTTCGTAGGAGTCAGGAACAATACCCCAGATTTTCCCTTCCCCGCCGGCGTCATAAACCTGACCCAACAGGGAATAAGAGTTGATATCGCGGATCTGCCCCGGCCCGGGCACAGCCTCGGGTCGCACCAATTCATCCCCGGTGGAGATAATCCCTACCCGAGGTCGCTTGTACACCTTGACTCTGGTCCGGCCCAAGGCCGCCAGCAGGCCCATCTCCTGACCGCGAATCACTCTGCCAGGGTAAAGGACTTCCGTTCCCGCGGCCACATCTTCCCCCGGTTGGATGACGTTTTCTCCGGGTGCCACCGGCTTGTTAACCGCCACTGTACCGTCGGGCATTTCCTCCGTAAACTCTAACATCACCACGGCGTCCGTGCCGGCAGGAAGCATCCCTCCGGTGGCAATGCGGACCGCTTCCCCGGGTTTCACCTCTCCCTGGTAGGGCCGTCCCATCAACACCTCGCCGGCTACCGTCAGGTAAGCGGGCATAGCTTCGGAAGCGCCAAAAGTGTCCTTGGCCGCCACCGCGTACCCGTCCATGGTAGCCCGGGGAAAGGCGGGAATATCCTCCGCCGCCCTCACCTCTTCCGCCAGCACCCGCCGGAAAGCTTTCTCCAGAGGGACCGTCTCCGTGGCCAGGTGGTCGGTATTTATTTCCCGTAAAAATACCTGGCGCGCCTCACTTACCGGAACTACCTGCAACGGTTCCATCTCCTTCCCTCTTTTCCTCCTCCGTTTTTAGAAACAGCCCAGTTGACAGGAAACGAGTTTTATCTTCAGTTCGTCACACGTCTGCCCCACTTCCCGCCGGCTGACCCCTAACTCTTCCGCCAGACGAAAAGCGGCAGCGCAGCTAATCCGTCCTTCTTTGGCTTCTCGGCGTAAAGCCTCAATGAGTTCCTGCTTTTTCTGCTCGTCCATCAGCTATTCCCTCCTCCATTCTTTTTTATCAAAAAGAAAAAGGCCGGAAAGGCCTGTAGAAACAGGTTTCTCCTTTCCTGCGGGAGGCCAGAGGGTTTCCCCTCGGACCCTTGGTCCTGCTTTAGCCGGACCGCGGCCTGCCGCCATAGGCGCTCCCTTAGGCCGGCCAGGCTCGGAGAAAATATGGAGTTTTAAATGAGCTCCGCCGCCAACTGGGCCAACTCCGACCGTTCACCTTTGACAAAGGTAATGTGCCCGGCAATCTTCTCCCCTTTAAATTTCTCCACCACGTAGGTAAGGCCGTTGGAGCTGGAATCCAGGTAGGGGTGGTCGATCTGGTAAGGATCCCCCGTCAGTACCACCTTGGTTCCCTCTCCGGCCCGGGTGAGAATAGTCTTCACCTCGTGGGGAGTGAGGTTCTGGGCCTCATCGACGATAATGTACTGGTGGGGCAGGGTCCGACCCCGAATGTAGGTGAGAGCCTCCAGTTCCAGTTGCCCTTTGGCTTTGAAATACTGAATAATGGCCTCGATATTGCTGCTTTTGGGCTTATCCCCTTCCTTTTCCTTCCGAGACTCTTTGGCCGTCCCAAAGATGTACTCTAAGTTGTCGTAGATGGGACTCATCCAGGGCCGCATCTTTTCTTCTTTGTCTCCGGGCAGGTAGCCGATATCGTTGCCCATGGGAATAACCGGGCGGGTAATGAGCAGTTTCTTATAACTGCCTTCTTCTAAAGTTTTCTGCAGCCCCGCGGCAATAGCCAGGAGAGTTTTCCCCGTCCCTGCCTGCCCGACTAAGGTTACCAGCTTGACCGAGTCATCCATGAGGAGTTCTAGGGCAAAACGCTGTTCCTTGTTGCGCCCCCTGATTCCCCAGGCATCTCTCTCACCATAGCGCAGGGGAACAAGCCCGCCCTTCTCCACGTCGTAGCGGGCCAAGGCCGATTTGCCGGTACCGGCAATATCGCTCATAAAAACAAACTGGTTGGGGTTCAAGGGTTCCCCTTCCCAGGGGAGAAAACCTTCGGCGTAGAATCGATCGATGACCGAAGCCTCCACCTGCCAGTCGAAAGTGCCGCTGTAAAGCTCGTTGATGTCCACCTTGTCGGTCAGGTAATCCTGGGCTTCAATTCCCATGACGTCGGCTTTGATCCGCATATACATATCTTTGGTTACCAGGATTACCGGCGTCCCAGGGTTCTCATCCCGGTAGGCCAGGGCCACCGCTAAGATACGGTTGTCCGATTTATCCCAGGACAGAGCCCCGGAGAGTTTCTCCATTTTCTGATGATTGAGCTCCACCTTGAGACAGCCGCCGTTGTCCAGCTTCACCCCTTCATAAATCTTTCCTTTCTGGCGCAACTCATCCAGATAATGGGCCACCCGCCGGGCGTTGCGGGCCACTTCATCGTTGCGCCGCCGTTTCAGGCTGTCCATCTCTTCAATGGCCACCAGCGGAATAACCACGTCGTTGTCTTGGAACTTGAAAATACATCTGGGGTCGTGGACCAAAACGTTGGTGTCGAGAATAAAAATTTTTTTCACCGCTTCGCCGCCTTTCTTTGCTTTTTAGCCGTCCTGGGGCTTTTTTGTTCGACTAACAAACTTATTCGACGTTTGTCCGCGTTATTCCTCTTTTTCTCACCGGCAAATATCCCCCAACTTATGGCAAGTAGAAAAGATGGTGTTCCCTTCTTTCCACTTCCACCAGGGGTGCCATCCGGGTTAATAAATCTGGCCCGTACTTAATCAAGTAGGGAAAAATGTTGAACACCCGCTCCTGAGGAGTCCGCCGGGGCCAAAGGTTTAAAGCGGCCTTTTCCAGTTGCCTTACCCCTACCTCTTCCCGCTGCCGCTGCTCCTGCCGCACCTTCCCTTCCAAATAATCCACCTGATCCAGCACCCGCCGCAAATTTTCCCGGGCCAGGGCGGGCAGATGCGGGCTGAGCCCGGCAATCCGGTCAACGAGCTCCCCGTAGGCCGCTTCAATTTTATGCCGGAGACCGGCAAAAAGGCTGTCAATACCGATCCTGTCCGCTTCCCGCAGGTGTTTCTCTTTCCTCTCCTCCCAGCCGGAAAACAGCTCCCCTTCCCCAATGGCAAATTTCCGCAACACCTTGGCTATCGAAGGCTCGATCAAGGTGGCACTAAGGCGCGGGTAAATCACCGGCATCTCCTGGTCGAAAAGATGGTAAACGCGGCGAAGCTGAGCGTAATAACTTATCTCCCCCGGCCCGGCCACATAGGCAATTACCGGGAAGAGATAATCCTGCCAGACCGGTCGCAGCACCACATCAAGACTGAAAAGGCAAGGGTTTTCTTCAGCTAAAGCCGCCGCTTCCTCTAAACCGAGGGCAAAATCCTCTTCCGGCAAGAAGTAGCGCTCCCCGTCCCGGAGCAAAGCCAAACGCTGTCCTTCCCGGTAAACAAAAAAGTGACTTACTCCCGGCTTTTTCTGGACCTGCAAAGGATAACCTAAAGCCAAAAGCTCAGCGGAAGTTTCCACAAAAGCCTTCTCAATCTCCTCCGGGTCCCGCAGCATACGGGCGAAAAGGTTCCTGGCAACCTCTTTTAACTCCGGCAGACAGGGGTTGACCACGACCAGCCCGGTAAAGGCAAAAAGCCGAACCATAATCCCGGCAAACCAATCGGCTAAGTTGTCGGCGGCGGCCGCCGTTTCCCGGAGCAGAGATATTACCCCTTCTTTAAACTCGGTGGGCGGAGTTACTTCCGCCAGCCGCTCGATGAGAGTTTCCACCTCTTTCCCGCAGGGCAGGGAAGCGGCGGGATATTTTCCCCCCGGCTCCATCTCTAAGCGCAGCCTCACCATTCTGCCGTCGCTGCCGGCCAGATCGATATGGTTGATCTCACCGAAATCGTGGTCTTCCGCCGCCACCCAGAAAAGAGGAACCACCGGCCGTCCCAGCTCTCCAGAAAGTCTCTCCGCCAGTAAAGCAGCGGTGAGGGCCTTGTAGACGGTGTAGAGGGGACCAGTACAGACCCCCGCCTGCTGGCCGGTAATGACCACCGGCGCCCCCTGGGCCAGGCGGTCGATAGCCGCCATGGTCGCCGTCCCCGCTCCTAAGCGGCGGTTATATTCGCCCAGGGCGGCAACCACCACCCCGCTGGTCTTGCGTCCCGCCAGTCTCTCCGCTCTCTTCTTCAACTCTCCCCAATCCGGCCAACCGCCGTAAAAAGGCTTAAGCCGCTCCTCTCCCCGCAAATAGTCCAGGACAAGGGGCTGGGAGTAAGGAAAGGGACAAAAACCTCTTTCCACACCTGCCCCTCCTTTCTATACTACTTCGATGGTGCCGGGTTCACCGGTTACAACTTCGCCAATATGCCAGCCTTTAACTCCCTTTTCTCGCAGATTTTCCAGGTACTTCTCCCCTTCTGCCGGCGGCAGAGCCACTAAAAGACCACCGGAAGTGATCGCATCGGCCAGCAACAGGCGTTTTTCTTCAGTGATAACAGGCGCAAACTGGGTAAAAGACGATACGTATTCCAAATTAGCCCGGGTGCCCCCCGGCGCCAGGCCAAACTTCACGTATTCTTCGGCCGCGGGCAGGATGGGAACCCGTTCGGAATATAACCGTAGCCGAACCCCGCTGGCCCGGGCCATCTCCCCGGCATGGCCCAGAAGACCAAATCCGGTGATATCAGTACAGGCGTGGACGGTAAGTCCCTCCATAGCCTCGGCCGCCCCTTTGTTCAGGGTCGCCATCACTTCCACCGCTTCTCGGATAACCCCTTCTTCCGCCAGCCCTCCCTTGATGGCGGTGGTAATTACTCCGATACCTAAGGGTTTGGTCAACACCAGCACATCTCCCGGCCGGGCTCCGGCTTTGGTCAGAACCCGCTCCGGATGCACGATGCCGGTCACCGCCAAACCGTACTTGGGTTCTTTATCCTCCACCGAATGACCGCCCACCAGCACCGCCCCGGCCTCCTGGATTTTTTCCCTGCCGCCCCGGAGAATCTCCGCCAGCATTTCCAGGGGCAGGTCTTTTACCGGGAAACCCACCAGATTCATGGCGGTTATGGGACGCCCGCCCATGGCATAGACATCGCTTAAAGCGTTGGCGGCGGCAATCCGGCCGAAATCATAGGGGTCGTCCACCACCGGGGTAAAGTAATCCACCGTCTGAATGAGAGCTATGTCGTCTGTTAAACGAAAAACGCCGGCATCGTCGGCCCTTTCCAGTCCCACGATAAGATCGGGATGGCTCTCTGCCAGCGGCAACATCAGCATCAGCCTTTCCAGGTCCGCCGGACCTATTTTAGCCGCTCAGCCGGCTTTGCAGGACAGGGCGGTAAGGGCCACCTCCCATTTTTTCCTCTCACTCATTCTCCTCACCTCCCCCCGTCGCCCTCGCCAGTGCCGCTGCCACCAGCGCCGGCAGGGCTTTAATTTCCTCCTCCTGCAGGGTACGCACATCCAGGACTATTTTATCCCGCTGCACCCGGGCCATTACCGGCCACTCACCCCGGCGCAGCTCTTCTTCCACTGCCGTGGTCGAAACCCCCGCCGGGGCCACCGTTACCACGTACGTCGGCAAACTCTCCCCGGGCAGGGCTCCCCCGCCGACGGCAGAATACTCTCTCTCTACCGCCACCGCCGCTCTCTCACCCAGAGCCTGCTGCAGCAGCCGGCGCAGCCGCCGCGCCCGCTTCTGCAGCTTCTCTTCCCCGGCGGTGAGCATGGCCAGGATGGGGATAAGCTCCGTCACTTCTTCCTCGTGATAGAGGTAGAGGCGCAGAGTAGCCTCCAGCGCGGCAAAAGTGAGTTTATCCACCCGCAAAGCCCGGGTAAGGGGGTTTTTCTTCATGGCCTGGATATACTCGCCCCGGCCGACAATAATCCCGGCCTGGGGCCCTCCTAACAGTTTATCGCCGCTGAAGGTAACCACATCTATTCCCGCCGCCACCGTCTCCTGAACGGTGGGTTCCCGGCGCAAACCGTACCGGCTCAAATCCACCAGGACGCCGCTTCCTAAGTCTTCCATCACCGGGATGCCGTGCTTTCTCCCTAAAGCAACCAGCTCCGCCCCGCTCACCTCTTTGGTAAAACCGATGATGCGGTAGTTGCTGGTGTGAACCTTGAGGAGCAGGGCCGTCTCCTCCCCGATAGCCCGCTCGTAGTCGTGGAGGTGAGTGCGGTTGGTTGTGCCCACTTCCACTAACGTCGCTCCACTGGCCCGCATCACATCGGGAATGCGGAAAGAACCGCCGATTTCAATGAGCTCACCCCGGGAAACCACCACTTCCCGGCCGGTCGCTAAAGTGTTCAAGGCCAGAAGCACGGCACCGGCGTTGTTGTTCACCACCATAGCCCCTTCCGCTCCGGTAAGGCGGCAGAGCAGTTCCTCCACATGCTGGTAGCGGGAACCGCGCTCGCCGGTAGTCAGATCCAGTTCCAGATTGTTGTAGCGGGAGGCTATCCGCCATATCGCCTCCCATGCCTCCCGGGCCAGGGGTGCCCGTCCTAAATTGGTGTGAAGAACGGTGCCGGTAGCGTTAATTACCGGGCGCAGGCTGGGAGTGCTCTTGCTCCGCACCTCCCGCTCCACTCGGTCTAGCACTGCCGCCATGGCTTCTTCCCGGCTGGTAAAAACCTGCTTTCCAGCCAGGATTTCTTCCCGCAACCCGTCCACCGCGGTCGCCACTGCCTCCGTTACCAGTTTGCGACCGTAAAGGACCATTAAATTTTTTACCGCAGCCACCTCCAGCAGTTTGCCTACTGCCGGGAGATGGCGCAAAACCTTCTTTCTTTCTTCCATCCCTTTTACCACCATTCTTTTTAGTCTGTAACTGGACTTACAGGACTATTTTACCAGATGGGCGCGGAAAAAATAAAGTAAAGGGCATGGGAGTGTAAAAGTAGTAAAATCCAATCCCCGCCAACCGCGGGGAATGCAGCAGTTGCCATTCCAAAATGGCAGCCTTTGCCGATCCGGTAAAACACAAACCTTTTGCCGAACGGCAGTGTCTCGACTGCTACAACAAGCACGACCCCAAAACCAACAAAGCCGGTCTGAAAAAAGCGTAGGCCAACTCTGTTACGACTGCCCCTCTAAATTCAAACCTTTCCCCCGCCTTTACCAGCGTCCCTCCTCCCTTCGCTGGCGGCATGTGCATCCAGTGCCACGAACCGCATGCCTCGAAAAACAAAAATCTCTTCTCTGCCTCACCGCAGGCTTTGTGCCGCAAGCGCCACAACATGCAGTATCGTTATCAAACTCAGCCGGCCCAGCACAAGCCTTTTGCCAGCGGCAACTGCGCCGACTGCCACTCCCCTCACTTCTTCGAAAGCCAGCACCTCACCCGCCTGCCAGGAGGTCAGCTCTGCTTCAGCTGTCACTTTGACCGGGCCGGCGAACATCTCCTAGGCAGTCAGCATTCTCCCTATCAGGAAGGTAATTGCGCCAGCTGCCACGATCCCCACGGAACTACCCTGCGTTACTTCCTGCGTAAAGACGGCGACGACCTCTGCGTCCAGCGCCACGGCGAGAAAAAGCCGAAAACACTCAAACCTGAGTAAGGAGGTAGAACCCCTGCTTTCGGAAAGGAAAGCAGGGGTTTTTAGCTTTTCAAGCTGGGCCACCTTTCCCCTTAATTTTTTGCCTGCTCTTTTTTAAAGAGGCGGTAGGAATACACCGCCGTCCCGACGGTGATGACCACCGTCACGGCAATCATCAGGGCAAAAGACCAGGTCGGAGGCAGAAAGGAACCAACGATAATCAAAAGACCTCCGCCTACAAAAGCGTATCCCCCTACTCGGTGGGTCTTTCGCCACACCGTCTCGTTCTCCAACGTCCAGGGTGTGCGAATCCCGATGAAATAGTTGGGCTTTACTTTGGTCAAATAGTTGCCGATGAGAACAAAAAGAAGACCTAAACTGATATCAACCACCCGGCTTACCGGCACCCTGTACCCCAAGCCGCTAGCCAAGACCGTGAAATGGATGAGGGCCATAAAGGCGATGATGGCCGTCAAAATAAGGCTGTAGATACCGGCAAACCGTTCCACATTTTCCCGGCGAGGATCGATAAAGGGAATTACCGCCATCAGGGTCAGCATAAAAAGGGTCAGGCAAGGAGCAAAAAAGGCTGCGAATTCCGGTCCCGACCAGCCGTCCGGCTCCCCGGAAATACCCCAGTGGGTAGGTACCCGTTCCGGCAGCCGGGGGTAAACGAAGAGAGAAACAGCGAACATGACCAGCACTATCAGCAGCGGCAGCCAAAGTTTTTTCAGCCATTCACTTTTTTTCATTTTTCTCATCCTCCTTGATATTGAGCAGTTCAAAAAGGTAAGCCATCAACTCCTGCAGCACCGTGGCGTTTAACGAGTAATAAAGATACTGTCCTTTCTTTTCCACCTCCACCAGACCGGCGTTTTTCAAAACCCCCAAATGGTGGGAGACAGAGGGCCAGGACATGGCAAACTTCTCCGCGATCTGTCCTGCCGTAAGCTCCCCCCGGCTCAGAAGCCGCAGTATCTCCCGGCGGGTAGGATCGGCCAGGGCTTTAAAAAGGGAAGTCAAGGTTAATCCCTCCGGTTTTTAGACATTTGTACATTCTTCTAAATATTCCTTGCTTCCAGCCTACTCCCTTAAGTCCCTTTTGTCAAGAAAAATCGCCAGCGACGATGTCGGACTTTCCCCTGGAAAACTGCCGCTCCAAAAAGAAAAAGCCCCGGGGATTTTACCCCAAGGCTTTTTACTCCTCCCCTAACAAAGGCAGGGGGTTTACCGCCCGGCCGTCCACGCGCACTTCAAAGTGCAGGTGCGGCCCGGTGGAGCGGCCGGTGCTGCCTACTTCCGCCACCGGCTCGCCTTTGGCCACCTCCTGCCCGACCGTCACCAGCACTTTGTTAGCGTGGGCGTAGAGGGTGGACACACCCCGGCCGTGGTCGAGTACTACCGCATTCCCGTAAGTACCCATGGGCCCGGCGAAGGTCACCCGGCCCGCCTGGGCCGCCCGGATGGGCGTGCCGGTATCCGCCGCCACGTCGATCCCTTCGTGCATCCGCCCGTCCCGGGGACCGAAGAAAGAAGTGATGGCTCCTTTGAGGGGCCAGCTAAAATTCAGGCTCAGGCCCCGGGAAACCAGGGCGGTGCGCACCGACAGGGAACGGGGAATGATGAGTTCCCTCCCCGCCGCCACTCTGGTCGCGTCCTGGATGTCGTTTTCCCGGACGATATCCTCCACCGTTACCCCGAAATTGCGGGCAATGCGCCACAGGGTCTCCCCTTCTTTGACGGTGTAAACTATTTTCTCCTCATCGGGAATGCGGATGGTTTGACCGGCAAAAATCAGGCCGTCTTCCCCAATACCGTTCATGGCTTTGAGGGTTTCCACATCCACATGGTAAAGGGAAGCAATTTTCCACAGGGTGTCTCCTTCTCGCACGGTGTAATAGAGGGTTTTCGGCCCATCCTCCGCCCCCACCACAACCCGTGCGGCCAGAGGAAGCAGTAACCCCACAAGAAGTAAAGCCGCAACGGGCACCAGTTTGCGCAAGAAAAATCACCTCCTTCTGGCTTCTTTACATATTGTTGCCAGCGAGGAGGCTTTTTTATGCATCAAGGCCTTTCTTCACTACGGAGGAAAAACTCCTCTTTGCTTAAAAGGGAAATCAGCTCGGCGTTGGTGGAAGTCTTTTTCATAAACTCGATGAGGATCTCCATGGCCTCAGCGGTGGAGATGGCACTCAACCGGTTGCGCAGGCGCCAGACAAACTCTAACTCTTCCCCGGAAAGGAGAAGCTCTTCCCTTCTGGTTCCGGAACGCAGGATATCGATCGCCGGGAAAAGGCGCCGCTCGGCTAACCTCCGGTCTAAAAGGAGTTCCATATTGCCGGTTCCCTTGAACTCCTCGAAAATCACGTCGTCCATGCGGCTACCCGTCTCCACTAAAGCCGTGGCTAAAATGGTCAGACTGCCGCCGTTCTCAATGTTGCGGGCGGCTCCGAAAAAGCGCTTGGGCTTGTGGAGAGCCGCCGGGTCCATGCCGCCGGACAGGGTGCGGCCGCTGGGCGGAATAACTAAGTTGTACGCCCGGGCCAAACGGGTAATGCTGTCGAGGAGGATGACTACGTCCCGGCCGTGTTCCACCAAACGCTTGGCCCGTTCCAAAACTATTTCCGCCACCCGGATGTGATTTTCCGGGGGTTCATCAAAGGTGCTGCTGATTACCTCACCGTCTACAGAACGGCGCATATCCGTGACTTCTTCCGGCCGCTCGTCGATGAGGAGAACGATTAAATGAACGCCGGGATGATTGGAGGTGATACTGTTGGCAATCTGTTTGAGAAGAACGGTCTTTCCTGCTTTGGGAGGAGCAACGATAAGTCCCCGCTGGCCTTTGCCTAAAGGAGCGATGAGGTCAATGACGCGGGTAGCCAGTGGCCCGTTTTCCCGGGCCAGGGTTAGCCGTTCCTGGGGATAAATGGGCGTGAGATTGTCAAAATGGACGCGTCCCGTCACCTCTTCCGGCGGCAAACCGTTAACACTCTCTAATTTAAACAAGGCGCCGTACTTATCCCCTTCCCGCGGGGGACGCACTTTGCCGCTGATGTGGTCGCCGGTCCTTAAATCAAATTTTTTAATCTGAGAAGGAGAAACGTAAATATCTGCCAGACTGCGGCTGCAGATGCCGGGACGGAGGAAACCGTAACCCTCCGGCAGCACCTCCAGGATGCCCTGGGCCGTTTCTAACAAACTTTCATCAATAATGGTTTCTTCGCTGCTTCCGGTCGTAAAAGGGAAAGAAGTATACTCAGCACTTCTTTCGACAGGACGGGCAGGAATTCTCTCAGGAGTCCGATAGTGATAATTTCGTTCGCCAAAAGTTCTTTCTATACCGTTTCTCTCCTGATAACCTCTGCTGTCATAATAGGGTGAACTTCGCTCCTGATAAGGTCGGCTGCCGCCGTAGCGATCGTAACGCTGCCGGGGAGCCGGCGGTCTTTCATACTGGTTGGGGTAAGCCATGGGGCGTACCTGTCGCTGATACTGAGGGGGTGAAATTTTGCCGCCTGGATCCGTTTCTGCGCCCATCGCTTCCGTCAATTCGCCTCTTTCTGCTGCCACCTTTAACAGGGCCGCTATCAGCTCATGTTTGCGCAACCGGTAGTACCCGGCCACCTTGAAGGCACGGGCCATTTCTTTTAATTCCGGCAACTTTTTCGCTGCCAGTTCCACTGCGTTCAAGGGCACAACCTCCCTTTTTCCTTCTCTGCCTGATATTTTGAGCCCTTTCCTGTAATTTTATTCAGCCCAAGGAAAATTATTCCCCGAAAAAAGCCCCCTGAAAAATAAAAAGTTTCGCCGTTTCCCGCCAGCTTTCTTCCTTTTTTGTAGGCAAAAAAAAATCGCCCTTGCGGCGAGTTTTCCACCAATCAGCCGGCTTTCTGGCCGCTGCGTTTTGCCAGCCGCCGCTGGAGGAGGTAGTAAGCGGGGTAATACACCGCCAACCCCGCCAGCAGGCCGTTAATCACGCTTCCCACCAAAAAGGGCAGGCCCAACCGGTGGAAAAACAGCTCCGGATGGAGAAGGGCCCCTGTTTTGATATGGGGCGGAGGTGCCGGCCCCGGTCCTAAGATAAACTTGCCGGTAAAAACATTCAAAGTCCAGAAAAAGGGCACCGCCACTTTAAACAAAGCAGTAGTTGTCACCGCGGCAAAAGCGTTAAATCTGGCCAGTCGGGCAATGATATAAGCCACCAAAAGGCTGATAAAAGGAATGGGCAGGAAATCGAGAAAAACCCCTAACGCCACCCCTTTGGCTACTTTCGCCGGCGTGTCTTTCAACCGCAAAATCTTTAAGTATTTGTAGCGCACGTAGCGCCGCCACTGTCTTAAATGTGCCGAAAGCCAGTTCACCATCCCACCCTCCGGGGTTTCCACCGGCGCAACCTCATAATTAGCGGTTGCCGAAATCGCTTATAGGTTTCGTAGCCCAAGAAAAAAAAGAGGGGACCCACGAGGAGAGAATTAATTACCGCTCCCAGAATAAAACTTTTTCCTAAAAATTGCAACACCTTTCCGTGGTGAAGAACGGCAGGCCACTTTTCTCCTCATATTTAATCGCCCGTCCCACCGCATTTATCCTCCGCTCTGAAGAAAAAGCCTTCCCTTTCCTGATAATTGGTCCAGAGAAGGCTTACCACAAGTATAGTTTTTCTTTTTTACCCCGTCAACGTTTTTTGGCTTTTTAGCACAGGTGCTGCCGGACAAAAATAGGCTTCTTGTCAAAGCGGTGGGTAGCATCGATGAAGCGTACCGTACCCGTTCGCGAACGCATTACTAAGGAATGAGTCCGGGCACCGTTGCCGAAAAAGCGAACGCCTTTCAGCATATCGCCGTCGGTAATACCGGTGGCGGCGAAAATGACATCGTCGCTTTTCACTAAATCGTCGAGGGTGAGAACTTTGTTGATGTCAGTAATACCTAATTTGCGGGCCCGTTCTATATCCTCCTCATCTTCCGGCCACAGGCGGGCCTGCATGTCGCCACCTAAGCACTTCAAAGCCGCCGCCGCTAAGACCCCCTCGGGAGCACCGCCAATACCGAGGAGCATGTCTACGCCGGTGCCTTCAATGGCCGCCGCTACCGCGGGAGCTACGTCGCCGTCGGGGATGAGCTTGATCCGCGCTCCGGCTTCCCGGCACTCGCGGATGATCTTCTCGTGCCGCGGCCGGTCGAGGATAACCACCGTCAGGTCGGAAACATCTTTCTTCAGCGCTTTAGCCACGTTTTTCAGGTTCTCCTTTACCGGCGCCGTGATGTCGATGCAGCCGGCTGCCTTGGGTCCGACGGCAATCTTGTCCATGTACATGTCGGGAGCGTTCAACAGACCGCCCCGTTCTGCCACCGCCACTACGGCAATGCTGTTGGGCAGACCTTTAGCCACGTTGTTGGTCCCTTCCACCGGGTCCACGGCAATGTCCACCGGCTCCTTGCCACAGCCTAATTTTTCCCCTATGTAGAGCATGGGTGCCTCGTCCATCTCCCCTTCGCCGATGACCACCACGCCGTCGATGGCCACGGTGTCAAAAACCGCCCGCATGGCGCTTACCGCCGCCCCGTCGGCAGCGTTTTTGTCACCCCGCCCCATCCACCGGGCCGCCGCCAAAGCCGCCGCTTCCGTCACCCGGACAAATTCTAGCGTCAGTTCCCGTTCCAAGTTCTATCCCTCCCCGCAATATAGTATGTCACTTTTTCTTATATGTGGTGTCATATATCTTCATTCGCTGTCTTTTTGTGTTTTCCTGCTAAAGGGAAATATTTTTACCTGCCCCGGCAACTTTGGCCCAGTCTTCCAGGAATTTTTTAATCCCGGCATCGGTGAGAGGATGGGCAAACATCTGCTTGAGAACGGCAAAAGGAACGGTAGCAATGTGGGCCCCGGCCAGAGCCGCCTCTAAGACATGCCGCGGATGGCGGATGCTGGCGGCTATAATCTGGGTGTCGAAAAGGTAGTTCTCGTAAATCTCCGCCGTTTGGCGCACCACTTCTATGCCGTCGTGCCCAACGTCGTCCAAGCGCCCGACAAAGGGACTCACGTAAGTCGCCCCAGCTATGGCCGCAAGAAGCGCCTGATTGGCAGAAAAGACCAGAGTTACGTTGGTGCGGATACCCTTTTTCTTGAGAATGCCCGTGGCTTTAATTCCCTCCGGCGTCATGGGAATTTTGATCACCACATTGGGGTGAATAGCCGCCAGTTCCTCTGCTTCCCGCACCATCTCCTCTGCCTTCAAGCTGATAACCTCGGCACTGATGGGACCGTCCACGATGGCGCAGATCTCCTTTACCACCTGGCGGAAATCCCTGCCTTCCCGGGCAATGAGGGAGGGGTTGGTGGTAACGCCGCTGATAACCCCCCACTCCGCCGCCTGTCTGATTTCATCGATATTGGCCGTGTCGAGAAAAATTTGCACGGATTAACGCCTCCTTCCTTAATTCCGGTAAACCCCTGGTAATTATAAGTTTTTTCGCTGGTTTTTATGTTATTTTACCAGAATTTTCTGAAGGAGAAAAGAAAAATCGTTCCTCCTCTGCCACAACAGAAAAAGCAGCCGGCTTCCTCCGGCTGCCCAATGCCTTTATGCCGCCACCGGCAGGGTGAAAAATACTCTGGTTCCCTGCCCCGGCGCACTTTCTATTCCCACCTGCCCCCCGTGGGCCTCCACCAATTTTTTCACGATGGCAAGCCCTAAACCCGTTCCTCCCGCCCGGCGGGTGCGGGACTTCTCCGCCCGGTAAAACCGCTCCCACACATAAGGCAGATCTTCCGCCGGGATACCGATGCCCGTGTCCCAGACCTCCACCCGCACCTTCCCCACTTCCTTTTGGGCCCGGATACCGATTTTCCCGCCCCGGGGGGTGAAGCGGATGGCGTTGTCCAGCAGATTGCCCACGATCTGCATCACCCGGTCGGGATCGGCCAGCACCGGCGGCAGATCCGGCGCCACCTCCACTTCCAGATGAATATCTTTCTCCTCCAGAGGCTGGGCAAAGCGCTGCAGAGCCCGCCGCAGGAGGCCGTCTAAAACCACCGGCTGCACTTGCAGGCTGAAAGTGCCGCTCTCAATGCGGGCCAGGTCCAAAAGGTCGCTCACCAGCCGCTGCATACGCCCGGTCTCCTCCATGATAATCTGGAGGATGGCTTCCCGTTCCTCCCGGTTCTCCGCTAAGCCATGGAGGAGGGCCTCGGTGTAACCCTGGATAAGAAAGAGGGGGTTGCGCAACTCATGCGACACGCTGGCCACAAAATCACGCCGCATCTTCTCCAACCGGGCCTCCTGGGACATGTCGTGGAAAAGGGCCACCACGCCTACAGTCTCCCCTTTTTCGTCCCGGAGGGGAGCCATGCGCACCTGCAGCACCTTTTCCCCCCGGGCCACTTCGCCCTGGACCGCCCTCCCTTCTACCAACACTTGCCGAAAGAGTTCCTCCGTCTCCGGCTGCGGACAGCAGGACGTAAGCGCCGCTCCTTCTTGGAGTTTCTCCTCTGTCCCATCCAGCCCGGCCAAGAGCTCCTCCGCCCGGGCGTTGGCGAGAATCACCCTCCCTTCCCGGTCGAAGGTAGCCACCCCGTCGCTCATGCTGGCCAGGATGTTGTTCAGTCGGTCCCGTTCCTGCCCTAATTGGGCCAGGGTTTCCTTCAATTCCGCCGCCAGCACGTTGAGGGTGGCTCCCAGGGCCCCTAATTCGTCGTCGGAAAGGTGTTCCACCCGCAGGTCAAAGTTACCCCGCCGCATTTCCGTGGCCACCCGGTTCATTTGCAGCAGGGGCTGGGAAATGGTGCGGGAAATGACAAAAGCAAAGCCGGAAGCCAGAAGGGCGCTGCCGAAAATAAAAAGGGCGATGACCCGCTTCACCCCGTTGATGGTCTCGGTAATGGGTTCCAGGGGGGAGAAAACAAAGATAGCTCGGCTTATTTCCCCCCTTTCTTTGATGGGCACCGCCACCAAAAGGACCCGGGTATCAAACCGGGGATGACTTCCCGCCCGCCAGACCGGTTTCCCCTGCCGGATTACTTCTAATTCCTCCGGAGTAAGGCGCATCCCTGCCGCCGCCCGCATACCGGGACTGCACCGCCGCACCATTCCCTCCGGGTCCGCCACCATGTAGTGCCCCTTGTCCTCCTCCAGCAGGGCTTCTATTTTGGCTGCAGCTATCCTCTCATCCGGTTCGGCGGTAATGATGGCGGCAATGTGTTCCGCCCGGCGAATGAGGATCTCCGCCTGCTGACCCAGGTAGTTTTCTTCATAATACTGGCCCAGCATGTAGCCGAGGCCGAGAAGGAGGAGAATAAAAAAAAGGGTTATCGTCAGCCAGATTTTGCCGGTGATACTCTGAAAAATTCTCATTTTTCCACCCCGAATTTATAACCCACGCCCCAGACGGTAATCAGGTACTCCGCCGCCTGGGGCGAACCTTTCCCTAATTTTTCCCGCAGCCGTTTGATATGGGTGTCTACCGTGCGCAGTTCTCCGTAGTAGTCATAGCCCCAAACTTTGTCCAGGAGCTGCTCCCGGGTAAAAACCCTTCCCTCGTTGGTGGCCAGAAAATAAAGAAGGTCAAACTCCATGGGAGTGAGGCGAATTTCCTTTTCCCCGGCTTTAACTCGCCGCGCCTGCGGGTCAATAGTGAGATGGGGGAAAGTCAGGACCTCGTCCTTCTTTTCTTCACTCCGCGGTCGCACCCGCCGCAGCAAGGCTTTTACCCGCAACACCAGTTCTAGAGGGCTGAAGGGCTTGACCACATAGTCGTCGGCCCCTAACTCGAAACCCAGGATCCGGTCCATCTCCTCCCCCCGGGCGGTGAGCATAATAATGGGAATATCTTTTATCTCCTTGACCCGGCGACAGGTTTCCCACCCGTCCATTTCCGGCATCATTATGTCCAGGATGAGGAGGTCGAAATTTTCCTCCCGCACCTTTGCCAGCGCTTCCACCCCGTTTTCCGCCTCCGCCACCGCAAACCCTTCCCGCTCGAGGAAGAGGCGGAGCATCTGCCGGATGCGCTCGTCATCTTCCACCACCAGGATGCGGGCTTTTTCTTCCATAGCCATCCTCCATTTTGACTAAAAATCTTTACTTCCATTGTATCGCAAAGGAAAAAAGAGGGGAAGTAGTCCCCCCTTTTTCCTCGGTATAGTGAAGTGTCCTTTTTCTTTTACTGGGTTACGGTGTTGCTGGCAGAATTCTGGGCATTGCCCGTGTTGGGATTGGCGTTACCCCAGCAGACACCGCCGCAGGCACCGAAGCCACCCATCCCGCAGCCGCCGAAACCACGGCCCAGACCAGGACGACCACCGAAGTTTTTGTAGTTTTTCTCCATGTAATCGATGCGCTGCTTGATGGCGTCTCCCTGCTCCTTGGTGATTTCGCCCGCTTCTACGTACTTGTCTACCAGTTGCTTGCGGATTTCAAACATCTGCTTGGTCAGGTTGTCGATCTCCTGCTGCTTCTCCGGGGTCACAGCGGCAAAGGCTGCCGGTACCACCAGCGCCAGGGCCAGAACCACCACCAGAGCGACAATCAGTTTTTTCATCCTCCTCACCTCCTGTTCCCCTCATATTTTTTCCCTGCACCTTCATTGTAGCCGGAATTTTTGACAGCTTTATGGGGAAATTGTGAACATTTTGTGAAAACTCCCTTACCGGCCGGCCTTTTTCAGGAGGCGGAGGAGGAAACCATCTTGGAGTACCACGGCATCTGCCGGGCACAGCTCCTGACAGCAGTAGCAGCGAATACAGCGGCGGTAGTCCACCACCGCTTTTCTTTCTTGGATGGAAATGGCCTTAGGCGGACAGTGTTCAGCGCAGCGACCGCAGGCGATACATCTCTCGTTCATTACCGGCCGGGCCGTGAACTGGTTCTGGAAGAGCCGCAGCAGGAAAGCCGGCACCCGGCCGTCTAAGGACTCCACCGTGCGCGGCGGCTCAAAAGCAAAGGAGAGGCCGCTGCCGTCTCCCACCACCTCTATCTCCTCCAAGGCAGGCACCAGCCCCCACTCCCGAGCCGTCCTGTTCACCGGCAACCGTTCCGCCTCAAAGCCCATCATCCGCGCCATGACCAGATCCACGGCAAAGGGGTTGTCTCCCCCTAAGATAACGCCGGCCTTTTTCGGCTTCCCGTTGCGGGGCCCGTTTCCTTCCATACCCACCACGCCGTCCACTAAGGAAAAAGCCGGCTTCACCAGCCGCGCTAAGTCGCACAGCATGGCGGCAAAGCTATCCTGCCTCTGCATCCGCAGGTGGAACTGGGCCTTGGTGGGACCGATATTGAGGCCGAAAAGGTTTTTTACCGCTCCGGTGATTCCCATCAAGGTGTGGGTCTTCATCTTGGCTACGGAAATAACTTTGTCCACCTCCCCTAATTCCCGGGCTAAGGTGAACTTCTTTATCGTCCGTCCTTCCGGAAAAAGATAATCGCGGGCAGCGGTAAAAGGCAAAACTTCCACCCCCTCTTCCCGGCACACGGCGGCAATCCCCGTCTTCTCCGCCGCTTTCAAGGTACTGCCCACCCCGGGGGAATCCCCCACCACCGGTATGCCGCCGGCCTCCTTCACTAAGACCAGCACTGCCCGCACCACTTCCGGGTGGGTGGTCACCGCCTTCTCCGGCGCTACCCCCTCCAGCATGTTGGGCTTGACCAGAACCTTCTCCCCCGACCGGACAAAACGCTCCATACCGCCAAAGACATCGACCACTTCCTGCACCGCCGCCATTATCTTTTCCCGGGAGTAATCGTCCGCTCTCGCTACCGCCACTCTCACTTTTCTTCCCCCAATCTCTTTCTTTTAGGTAATGTTTTCGCCGGAGGAGAAAAAAATTCCTCTCCTTTCGCCAAAAGGCGCCGCGAAAACCTGGAAAAAACCCCGCTCCAAAACCCTGTCCTTTTTTCAGCGGCAGAGCAAAAAACAACCGGGTTCTTCAACCCGGCTTAAAAAGGCTAACTCTGCTCTTTTTCAGCCGTTCCAGCTCTTCCTTGAACATGGCCAGTTTCTCTTCGCCCTTGTAAAGGGAAATGGCTCCCGTGCCCCAGTAGTTAACACACAGGTGCCGCAGCTCTTGCATTTACTGGCGTCGTAAACGATTCGCCCCGCTTTGGGATCGTACTGCAGGGCCCCCGGGAGGCAATAAGCCGCCGCCTGGCAGTTTTTGTTCTGGTCGCAGACATCCGTGTCTAAGCAGATGGATATCTTCACCCCTCTTTTTATATGCCGGTATAGGGTATATTTATTTTCTCGCAATCCTGGTAAAATGGAAAATTTCAAAAAAGTTTACGCACGCCCCTTGACACCCCCGCAGGGTAAATGGTAAAAATATAGGTACAAAATACCCCCGAGGGGTATATTGGGAGGTGTCAATTCGTGGCAGAGAACAATCTTTCCCGGCGCGAGTTCCTCAAACGCACCCTGGCCGCAGGAGTGGCCGGAGGCGTGGTTCTTTCCAACTTAGACAAAGTGGCGGCGGCTGCCGAACCCAAGAGCGAAGGGTTCGGCACCATGATCGACTTAACGCGCTGCGACGGCTGTCCGGATCAGAAAGTACCGCGCTGCGTTCAGGCTTGCCGGGCAGAAAACAAGGACCGTTTCCCCCGGCCGGCGGAAAACATACCCGATTACTGGCCGCAGAGGAAAAAAGAAGACTGGCGGGGTAAGGAAAACCTCACCACGCGCCTTACCCCGTATAACTGGACCTTCGTCCAGCACGTTCAGGTGGACCATAAGGGGCGTACTTACAAACTCCATATCCCCCGCCGCTGCATGCACTGTCTCAATCCCCCCTGCGCCAACCTGTGTCCTTTTAGCGCCCAGGAAGTGACCAAGGAAGGAGCGGTGGTCATCAACCCCGATCTCTGCTTCGGCGGGGCCAAATGCCGGGAAGTATGTCCCTGGGGTATACCCGCCCGCCAGGCCGGCGTCGGCCTCTACATGAAGGTGATGCCGGAACTGGTCGGCGGCGGTGTCATGTACAAGTGCGACATGTGCAGCCCACGGCTGGCTAAAGGCCAGACGCCGGCCTGCGTGGAAGCCTGTCCGCGCGGTGCCATCACCTTCGGTCCGCGTTCCCAGATCCTGGCCCAGGCCAAGAAAAGAGCGGAAGAAATCAACGGTTATATCTACGGTGAAAAAGAAAACGGCGGCACGCGCACCTTCTACATCTCGCCCGTCCCCTTTACCGTGATCGACGCCGCCCTGAAAAAGGAGAAGGCTAAACAGCCCAATCCCGATGCCCCCGGCTTCCCCACCATGCCGGTAGGCGTGGGCAACTACTTAGATACCGCCAACGGCATTGCCAAAAGCCTCCTCATCGCCCCTGTAGCCGGCATCTTCGCCGCTGGTTACGCCGCCTACCGTTCCCTGAAAGGAGGGGAGAAGGATGAGCGTTAAACCGGGCAAAGTCAAACGGCACGGCTTTTCCGTCCGTTTCGTTCACTGGACGGTAACCCTTTCCACCTTCGTCCTCCTCTTCACCGGTTTCGGCCAGATGCCCATCTACCGCCGCTACATGGTGGACCGGCTCCCCGGCCTGGCCTGGTCCTCCGACTTCGCCGTTACCCTCAAGCTCCACTACTTGGCTGCCGCCGTTCTCATCTTCGCCGTCGCCTACCATATAACCTACCACCTCATCCGGCGCGACTTCGCCATCCTGCCCCGCCGCGGTGACTTGAAAGAATCCTACTTGATAATCAAAGCCATGCTCACCGGCAGCAAAGAACCCCCGTCCGGCAAATACTTAGCCGAACAGCGTTTAGCCTACGCCTTCATCGGCGCAAACCTCCTCGTCCTCATCATCACCGGTATCTTTAAGGTGCTGAAAAACCTCCCCGGCGTGGACTTCTCCCCCGCCTTCCGCTACTGGATCACCGCCTTCCACAACTTAGCCACCGTCCTGCTCCTCTTCGGCCTCCTGGCCCACTTCGCCGCCTTCATCTTCAAGGACAACCGCCAACTCCTCCCCGGCATGTTCACCGGCTACGTGGATTTAGACTACGTGCGGCGCCGCCACCGCAGGTGGTACGAAGAGTTGCGCCGGCAGGGGAAAATTCCCGCCAGCCCCTGCGAAGAAGTAGACGCCGCTTCCACCCGAAAAGTTAGGCGCAAATCCGTTTAATGGAGGGATGAACATGTTCGGTTTAGGGCCATCTCGGCTCCCGGAAGCAGCTAAGGCCTTAGGAAAAGGAGTAAAGGAATTCAAAACGGCGGTAAAAAGCGAGGAGGACAATCCGCAGGAAAACCCGGCGGAAAAATAGCCGGGTTTTTTCTTGCCAAAAACGTTAACCTTAAGAAGGATTTAAGTTTACAATGGTGAATAGTTTAAAACACGACCAACAATCGCAAAGGAGGTTACAGCCATGAACTTCGTTCAGCAGATGAAAGCCAAAGTCCTTGCCGGGGGCGAAATCACCCTGGAAGAAGCCATTCAACTTTACCAGACCCCGGATGCCGAAGAGCTGTACGCCGCTGCCAACGAAATCCGGGAACATTTTGCCGGGCGGCGGGGCGAACTGTGCAGCATTATGGCCGCCAAAACCGGCGCCTGCCCGGAAGACTGCCAATTCTGCGCCCAGTCGGCCCACTATTCCACCGGCGTGGTCCCCGCTCCCCTGGTAAAAGAAGAAGAGGCTCTGAGCCTGGCCAGACGGCGGGAACGGGAAGGCGTACACCGCTTCTCTTTAGTGACCAGCGGCCGCCGGCTGTCCGCGGCCGAATTTGCCGCCATCCTCGCCATCTACCGCACCCTGCGGCAGGAGACCGGTATCTCCCTCTGCGCCTCTTTAGGCGAAATCACCCCAGACGAAGCCCTATCCCTCAAAGAAGCCGGTGTCACCCGCTACCACCACAACTTGGAAGCCTGCCGTTCCTTCTTCCCCCGCATCTGCTCCACCCACACCTACGATGACCGGCTGCGGACCATTGCCGCCGTCCGCCAAGCCGGCCTGGAGCTGTGCTGCGGCGGTATCATCGGCTTAGGGGAAAGTTTAGCGGAAAGATTCATGCTGGCCATGGAGATTAAGGCAACCGGCGCCGTCTCCGTCCCGGTCAACGTCCTCAACCCCATCCCTGGCACCCCCTTAGCCGACCGCCCCATCCTGCCGCCGGAGGAAGTTCTCCGCACCATGGCCGTCTTCCGTTTCATCCTGCCGCGGGCCTTCATCCGCTTTGCCGGCGGCCGTCCCCTCCTGGGCAACGCCTTCGCCCGGGGCTTTTCCGCCGGGGTCAACGCCACCATTACCGGCGACTATCTCACCACCCCCGGTCTCCAGGTAAAAGATGACAGAATAATCATGACCCAGGCCGGCCTCCTCCTGTAAAATTACTCCCCCTTGGCAGGAATTGTCCCCCGGGCAGCGAATAGGCTTTTATATATGCCGCAAAGGAGGAGTAGCGGTGGCTGTCAAGTACGCCCTCCTGCGGGCTGTTGACGCCAAATAAGGGCGGAAGGAGAAAAAATTCCGCCCTTATTCTTGCAATCCGCTGCCGTTTGTGTTAGAATATCCCTCGTCGAAAAAAATGACCCTCAGATAAAAACCCCGGACCGGGAGGTGAAAAGAGAGTGCCGAACATAAAGTCCGCGGCTAAAAGGGTGAAAATCATCCGCAAGCGTACCCTGCGCAACTCCGCCATCAAGTCCCGGGTGAAAACGGCCATCCGCCGCTTCAACGAAGCCCTGGCAGCCAACGACCCCGAGAAGGCAAAAGTCACCCTGCGCAACGCCGTGAAGGTTATCGACATGGCCTGCAGCAAAGGGGTACTGCACAAAAACACCGCCGCCCGGAAGAAGTCGAAAATCATGATCAAGTTCAACGAATTCATGAAAAAAGCTCAGTGAGAAAAACCGGCAAAGGAAGCCGGTTTTTTCGTTTTTCTTTTCGTGCCCTCATCGCCGCAGGCGCTTTCGCTCTGGTCTACTTCCTGGTAAAGCTCTTACCCCGGAGAAGATAAGCGAATCACCCTAAAAACGGCTCCGCCAGAGGGGCCGTTTTTGTTTTTTCGCTAATTTTCGGCAAAGCCCAGTAAAAAGGCACTCAGGTTAAAACCCACAATCCCAGCTTGGTGCGACCGAAACTCTGGCTGTCGGGGGAGTCGAACCCCTCGACCCCCAGTTTCAATCCCAGCTTGGTGCGACCGAAACTTGACGAGAAGGGGGAAGTGCAGTGGGAAAAGTTAGAGGTTTCAATCCCAGCTTGGTGCGACCGAAACTATATAAGCCTACCTGCCCCCCCTTCCTCCTCAACCGTTTCAATCCCAGCTTGGTGCGACCGAAACTTTGTAAGTGCAGTATCACCAACCATTTCTTTTCCATGTTTCAATCCCAGCTTGGTGCGACCGAAACTTTGTTCAGCCCACTGACGTCCCCCTGAAGTCTCTCAGTTTCAATCCCAGCTTGGTGCGACCGAAACCATCAA